>CAMZLV010000047.1 GCA_947311835.1 uncultured Lutibacter sp.
AAAACAGAAAAGCAAGGTATTAAAGGTAAAAGACTTAAAGCTGGATGGGACAATCAGTACTTATTAAAGGTTTTGAAAATTAAAGTATGAGTTTGCCCTGGTAGTAATTAGTAGTGAGTAGTGAGTAGTAAGTAGTAAGTAGTGAGTAATAAGTCATTACTCTCTCATCTATATTCTTTATTCTACAACAATTAGTCATTAGTCCTAAGTCCTACATCTTTATTCTTTTCTCTTCACTCTCTATTCTACACCTAATTAGTCATTAATCTTACATCTTTTTTCTTTACTCTTTCATTTCACGTCTAAAGTCTAAAATAACGAATCTTCAATAAAAAACATTTTTACCTAACAACTATTCAAAAATAACTATCTAAACTTACCAATAAATCATTTTTACAACAAAAACTTTGTCAATATAAAAATTTAAAGTATGTTTGCCGACTAATTTTTAAACTAAAACAAATGAAGAAAATTACCTTAACCGTGCTCTTTGCAATCACAACGGTGATTGCTTTTGCACAACAAAGCGTTACAGGGAAAGTTACCGATACAGATGGTAACGGAATTCCTGGCGTAAACGTAGTTGAAAAAGGCACCTCAAATGGTGTTGCTACCGATTTTGACGGAAACTACTCCTTAACAGTAAATGACAATGCAACTATAGTCTATAGTTTTGTTGGTTATGCTGATAAAGAAGAAGCCGTAAATGGTCGTTCAACTATCAATGTTACACTTAATGATAGTCAAACATTAGAAGAAGTTGTACTTGTAGGATCGCGTACTGCACCTCGTAGTAATGCAAACTCTCCTTTACCAGTAGATGTATTACCTGCTACTGAGTTAACTTCAACAGGTCAACCTACTTTTGACAAGGCGTTACAGTACAGAATTCCATCGTTTAACACGGTACAAACACCTGTTAATGATGCGACTTCTTTATTAGACCCTTATGAAATCAGAAATATGGGACCAAGTAGAACCTTAATTTTGATTAACGGAAAGCGTAAAAACTTAAGTGCGGTTATTATACACGCAAACATCTCCAGGACGTGGTGAAACGGGTGCAGATATCTCTGCAATACCTACTGACGCTATCAAACGTGTTGAAATTTTACGTGATGGTGCGTCTGCACAATATGGTTCTGATGCCATTGCTGGTGTAATGAACATTATTTTAAAAGACAGTGCTGATGAAGGTTCTGCTACTATTAGAACTGGTATGACATCTGCAGGAGATGGTGAAATGCTTGGCTTTAGCGTTAACAATGGTACTACTATTGGTGACGATAAAGGTTTCTTAAATTACACTATTGACTTTTCAAAAGTAAATTTAGCAAACAGACCTGGAACAGTAAGTGCTGAAGGTGAAGCAAACGACTTTGGTGCACCTCTTGCTTTTGTACAAGAATTTTTATCTCGCAAACCAGATGCAGGAAATATAAATGGTTCTCCTGAAACTGCTGCATCCAAATTTTTAATAAACGGTTCGTATGACCTTAGTGAAGAATCTTCATTATATGGAAACGCTGCGTATGTTTATAAAAAAGTAAACAGTTTTGCTAACTACAGAACTCCCTATTGGAGAACTGTTGACGCATTCCCATATTTGGCAGATTTTTTCCCTGGAAATAATCCTACAACTGCTGGCGGATACGATGGTTACGTACCTACATTTGAAGGAGAATTAAGTGATTATAACGCTACAATTGGTGTAAAAACAGTTAAAAATGACTGGAATATAGATCTAAGTTTTACAACTGGTGGAAATACACAAACCTACAAAGTAAATCAATCGCACAACAGAAATGTAGTTTACTCTCCTTCTACTTGGATTGATGCTAATAACAATGGAATTGTAGATGATGGTGAAATAACAGAAGGTTCTCAATTATATAGAGAAAACAGTCAACGTTCATTTGATCCAGGAGGAACTCGTTTTTCTCACAATTTAGGAAATATTGACATTTCTAAAATATTATCAGACCAAATAAGCATTGGTTTTGGTGCTGAGTTTAGAACAGAAACTTTTGAAGTAATTGAAGGTGAACTAGCATCTTATGATGGTGGTGGAGCAGATTCATTTGCAGGTAATGCACCTCAAAATTCAGGAAAATTTAACCGTTACAATCTTGGTGGTTACTTTAGTTTAGATTATGATGTAAGTGATGCTTTCTTATTAAGCGGTACGTTACGTTCTGAAAACTATTCTGACTTTGGTAATACATTTGTATACAAGTTTAGTTCTCGTTTAAAATTAAGCGATAAACTTACGACAAGAGCTTCTATTTCTACAGGATTTAGAGCACCAACCTTACACCAAATTTATACTCAAAAAGCACAATATAGTTTTGTTCCAGGATCAGGGATTCAAGTTGGTGGTTTAATCAACAACGTGTCTTCACAAGCACAATTATTAGGTATTCCTCAGTTAGATGCTGAAAAATCTACCAACTTTACTGCAGGTATTGGAGGTAAACTAAACAGCCACTTTAACTTTACATTAGATTACTACAATATTGCTGTAAAAGACCGTATTGTATTAAGTACTGAAATAGGACCAACTGCTGCTGGAAACACTGCATTAGATGCTGTGTTGACTGCTAATAACTTATCTGATGTTAGTTTCTTTGTAAATGCTATTGATACAAGAACTTCAGGTCTTGACTTTGTAGCAAACTACAAAAGAATTGAATTGGGAGATGGTACTTTAGGGTTTAGTTTAGCAGGAAACTACACGATTCAAAACGAACGTGATGGTGCGGTTAAAAACCCAACATTGGTTGCAGATGCAGGTCAATCAGTAGTAAATGCAACGCAAGAAGCATTATTCTTTACTTCTAGACCAAAAACAAAATGGATTTTAGGTGCTAACTATGATGTAAACAAATTTGGTTTCTCTTTAAACAACACTTACTTTGGTAAAACTACCTTCAAACAACAAGGTATGAGTACTGATTTAAGAACTGAATTTACACCAAAAATTGTAACAGATTTTGCAATTAACTATAATGCTTCTGAAAAGTTAACATTATCATTAAATGTAAATAACTTATTAAACGTATTACCAGAATGGTCGTTTGTTGCTGAGAATGCAGCAGGACAAGCATTAATTGATGATACTACTTTAAACGGTTATGGTATTACTGCTATTCAAGAGCAATCAAACTTAATTACATTTAACCAACGTTATTCTCAAATGACTTATGATGGTTACCACTTTAGTCAATTAGGAACTATGTTTAACTTATCTTTAAACTACAAGTTTTAATTTGTAATTTAATTAAAAGTCTTAATTTTAACGAGGATATCATTTAGTTGATATCCTCGTTTTTATTTTATAAATGAAAGTGTTACTAACTATAAAAAACATATTATATGAAGAAAAAAATAGTAGTTTTAACAGGAGCAGGTATTAGCGCAGCCTCTGGAATAAAAACCTTTAGAGATGCTGATGGTTTATGGGAAGGACACAATATAGAAGATGTTGCTACACCTCAAGCATGGAAAAAAAATAAACAATTGGTTTTAGATTTTTACAACCAACGGCGAAAACAATTACTTACTATACAACCAAACGAAGCACATATTTTACTAAAAAAATTAGAGCAAAAATATGATGTTTCAATCATTACACAAAATGTGGATGATTTACACGAAAGAGCAAAAAGTAGTAAAGTACTTCATTTACACGGCGAACTAAGAAAAGTACGGAGTACGGTTTATGAAAATTTAGTTTACAAATGGGATGAAGATTTAAACTTAGGTGATTACTGTGAAAAAGGCGCGCAACTTCGTCCTCATATTGTATGGTTTGGCGAGGCTGTACCAAATTTACCAAAAGCAATTGAAATTACTCAGACTGCTGATATCTTAATTATTATAGGAACATCAATGCAAGTATATCCTGCAGCAAACTTAATTTACGAAGTGTTACCTAAAACACCCATTTATTTTATAGATCCAAATCCAAGTATTGAAGCATCAACAACTAATAATATTACTGTAATTTCTGATACTGCAGTTAATGGAATGAAAAAAATAATAGAATTGTTATGGTAAATATTCGTTCTTAATTAAGATTCTTCACTAGCGTTCAGAATGACAAGATACAAATCAAATGAATTTGTGTAGAAATTGTCATATTGAGTAAAACGAAATATCCATTAACTTTAGATTCTTCACTAACGTTCAGAATGACATATTAAAAAACCACAGAGTTACTGCCAAGTCTTTTATCTTTCGTATAACTCTATAAACTTGTGTCTTGTGTCTTATGTCTTACATCATACGTCTTAAGTCTTGTATCTTTCGTCTTAACTCTTTAATCTAGATTCAAGTACTACCTACTCTTTATGTAAAAACGCTTGTTTTTCTAATAATTCTTCCTCAGTTTCAACCACATCTTCGTCAGGAATACAGCAATCTACAGGACAAACCGCTGCACATTGAGGTTCATCATGAAATCCCATACATTCCGTACATTTATCTGCTACAATAAAGTATACTTCATCATCAACAGGCTCTTGAGAATCATCTGCATTTACTTGTTTACCGTTAGGTAAAACTACTTTCCCTTTTAAGGTCGTTCCGTCTGAATATTTCCAGTCTTCTGCTCCTTCATAAATTGCATTATTTGGGCATTCTGGTTCACATGCACCGCAATTTATACATTCATCTGTTATTATTATTGCCATTGTTTTTTATTGCATTAAATTTGCCTACAAAATTACATCAAAAAATTTAAAAAATGACATTAGAAAACAGAATAATTGCTTTTTCAAAATTAGGTGACTTTTTAAGCCAATTTTCTACAAAATCAATAGAAAAAAAAGAGAATATATTATTTAACGACCTGTTTTTTGATGTTTTTAAAACACAACTGAAACGTGCTAAAGAATACAACGGTTGGTTTACTGACGAAAACGTCCTTTTTTCATTTGAAAGTTGGGGAAAATCGCTTTCAAAAGAAAATCTTATAAAATGGACTTCCTCTTATTCTTTTTCTGACAAACCCTCTAAAACCATTGCCATTATTATGGCTGGAAACATTCCCCTTGTTGGTTTTCACGACTTTTTAAGCGTTTTAATTACAGGAAATAATGTACTTGCTAAACTATCATCAAATGATAAACATTTTTTACCTTTAATTGCTAAATACCTTGAACATGTAGAGCCTAAATTTAAAAATAAAATTAATTTTACAGATAAAGAATTGACCGATTTTGATGCTGTAATTGCTACAGGAAGTAATAATACTGCTAGATATTTTGATTATTATTTTGGTAAATATCCTAGTATCATCAGAAAAAACAGAAATTCAGCAGCCGTTTTAACAGGAAATGAAACTGAAGAAGAATTACATGCTTTAGGCGAAGATATATTTAGATATTTTGGACTAGGATGTCGAAGTGTTTCAAAATTATTTGTTCCTAAAAACTTTGATTTTGATCCATTTTTTAAAGCCATTTTTAAATATAACGATATTATCAATTATAATAAATATCAAAACAATTACGACTACAACAAAGCCGTTTATTTAATGAGTTTGTTTAAACTGCAAGAAAATGGTTTTTTAATGCTTAAAGAGGATTCTAACTACTCCTCTCCTATTGCTACGCTCTTTTATGAATACTATACTTCGGAATCAGAATTGATTGAAAAACTTCAAAATGATTCGGATAAAATTCAGTGTATTGTTGGTAATATCAATATAAAAAACACTGTGCAATTTGGAAAAACACAAACACCAAATTTATGGGATTATGCTGACGATGTTGATACGATTGATTTTATTAACAACCTTGGAGAAGAAGATAGATGATAGATTAGAGACGTAAGATTTAAGACGCAAGACGTTAGACTAATTCCTCTTCGCTGAAGATTAAAGAATAAAGACGTAAGATTTAAGACACAAGACGTTAGACTAACTCCTCTTCGTTAATTGTCATTCACTATTAAGACCAAAGATTAAAGACATAAGACGTTAGACAGCAGACTAAATTTCTATTCGCTAATTGCTCATCGCTCATTCCTAATTCCTAATTCAAAAAAACGTTTCTCTTTTTTATTTAGAATAAAATTATAACCAATTAATAAAACTAATGTTGAAAAATAATTAACATTAATTTGATTTAATAACATTTAATTCCCTTTTTTTATTGAAATTTGTATCTTAACATTATCCTAAAAAAATGAAAAAACATAACTTTAGTGCAGGACCTTGTATTTTACCACAAGAAGTATTAAAACAAGCATCAGATGCTATCCTTAATTTCAATGATGACAACCTATCTTTGATAGAAATTTCACACAGAAGCAAACCTTTTGTAGAAGTTATGGAAAAAGCGCAAAACTTAGTCAAAGAATTACTAGAATTACCAGAAGGTTATTCCGTTTTATTCTTGCAAGGAGGCGCAAGTACACAATTTTTAATGACTGCTTACAACTTGATGAAAACTGATGGTAAAGCAGCGTATTTAGATACTGGAACTTGGAGTTCTAAAGCATTAAAAGAAGCTAAATTATTTGGCGATGTTGATATAATTGCCTCATCAAAAGATAAAGGATATAACTATATCCCTAAAAACTATACCGTTCCTTCAGATGCTGATTATTTACATTTAACGAGTAATAACACTATTTACGGTACACAATTAAAAGAATTTCCAAAAACAGAAGGATTATTAGTTTGTGATATGAGTTCTGATATTTTTTCGCGCAAAATGGATTTTTCACAATTTGATTTGATTTATGCAGGAGCACAAAAAAATATGGGTCCTGCAGGAGCAACGCTCGTTATTGTTAAAGATGAAATTTTAGGAAAAACAGGTCGTCAAATACCATCAATGTTAGATTATAAAATTCATATTGACAAAGATAGTATGTTCAATACGCCTCCCGTTTTTGCTGTTTACGTATCAATGCTGACTTTGCAATGGCTAAAAGACAATGGTGGAATTGAAGCCATTGAAAAAATAAACGAGCAAAAAGCAGCCTTATTATACGCCGAAATTGATAGCAATCCTGCATTTGTAGGTTTTGCTGCTAAGGAAGACAGATCATCAATGAACGTTACTTTCAATTTGACTGACCAAAGCAATCAAGAAAAGTTTGACAAACTGTGGAATGAAGCAGGAATAAACGGCTTAAAAGGACATCGTTCTGTTGGAGGATATAGAGCAAGTATGTATAATGCGTTGCCTCTAGAGAGTGTACAAGTATTAGTTGATGTAATGAAACAGATATAAGACCGTTTCTATTTAAGATAAAAGACGTGATTATAAATATTTAAAATAAAACAAGTATTTAAGCAGTTAAATTCTGTAAATAACAATAAATTTCTGTTTTCGCAGGAATGACAAAATAAAGAAAGAATGAAAGTATTAGCAAACGATGGAATAGCACAAAGTGGTGTTGACGCATTAGAAAAAGCAGGTTACGAAGTAATTTTAACAACAGTAGCCCAAAATCAATTGGTAGATTATATCAATAAAAATGAAATAAACGTACTTTTAGTACGTAGTGCAACCAAAGTAAGAACAGATATTATTGATAATTGTCCGTCACTAAAAATTATTGGTCGCGGTGGAGTTGGAATGGATAATATTGATGTAGAATATGCACGTGAAAAAGGAATAAAAGTTATCAATACTCCTGCAGCATCTTCACATTCGGTTGCCGAATTGGTGTTTGGTCATTTATACGGAATGGCGCGTTTTTTACACAACACCAATAGAGATATGCCTTTAGAAGGAGATACAAACTTTAAAGGATTAAAAAAAGCAGCAGCAAAAGGAGTAGAATTAAAAGGAAAAACCTTAGGAGTTCTTGGTATAGGTCGTATTGGTCAGGCAACTGCAAAAGTGGCACTTAGTGTTGGAATGAAAGTAATTGCTTTTGATCCTTTTATTGAAAATGTAAACTTAGAATTAGAATTTTTTGATGGTCAAAAAGTAAATTTTGATATCAAAACAATTTCAAAAGAAGAAGTTTTAAAACAAGCCGATTTTATTACGCTTCATGTACCTGCACAAAAAGAATATGTAATAGGAAAGCCTGAATTTGATTTAATGAAAGAAGGCGTAATGCTTGTAAATGCTGCTCGTGGAGGAGTAATTGACGAAGTAGCACTAGTAAACGCGATAGACCAAGGAAAAGTAGCAAGAGCAGCATTAGATGTTTTTGAAAACGAACCAACACCAGAAATGCAATTGTTAATGAATCCAGCATTATCATTATCGCCTCATATTGGTGCTGCAACTGGTGAAGCACAAGACAGAATTGGATCTGAATTAGCATCACAAATAATAGAAATTTTACAAGCCTAAATTTATATTTTCTGAAGTATTTATAAAATATGGAGTATAAAAAAGGTAATCAAAATACAATTAAAAGAGGCAAAAAAAAAGCATCCTATAATATTGAAGAAATAAATAAAATATTAGATGCTTCAGAAATTTGTCATATTGCTTTTAATGTAGATGGTTTACCTCAAGTACAGCCTATAAATTTTGGAAGAAAAGGAAATAAATTATATATACATGGTTCTTTAAAAAACAGAATGACTAATAGTTTAATTGAAAACAAAAAAGTATGTTTAAGTGTTATGCACCTTGATGCTATGAAACTATCTCGGTCGGCATTTCACCATTCAGTAAACTATCGTTCTGCTGTTATATTTGGTAGTGTAAAAGAACTAAAAACATCCGCTGAAAAATTAGTTGGTTTAAAATCAATAATAACCCATTTTGTCCCAAATAGGTGGGATTTTTGTCGAGAACCTACCGAAAAAGAACTGTTAGCAACTAAAGTTTTAGAAATTGAAATTGAATCTGCTTCTGCTAAAATAGCCGATACGGAAGTTAGTGATAATAAAGACGATGAAAAACTAAATCATTGGGCAGGAATTATCCCTATAAAAACAATTTGCGAATATCCTATCGCTACAGAAAATTTAAAATCAGAAATAAAAATACCAAAGCATATATTAGAATTTTATGAGAAAAATAAAAATGGATTTTAACTAAAAATATGGCTACCGTAAAACCTTTTAGAGCCGTAAGAGCCCAAAGAGATAAAATCGTTTTGGTCTCTTCACGCTCATACGAATCATACTCAGATGCCGAATTGAGTTCACAATTGGCATTCAATCCGTTGTCTTTTTTACATATTATTAGTCCAAGTTATAAGTTTCAACACGAAGCAACTACTGAAGAACGCTTTACAATGATTCGAAATAGATATTTAGAATTTAAAGAAGAAAACATACTTATAACAGATGAAAAACCTGCATATTATATCTATAAAAAAGTAACTAACATTCATAGTTTTATTGGAATAATTGCCGCAACTGCTTCTGAAGATTATCAGAAAAATATTATCAAAAAACACGAAGAAACAATTCATAGTAGAGAAGTATTGTTTGAAAAATATTTAAAAACGGTTGGTTTTAATGCCGAACCTATACTTTTAACGTATCCAGACAATGAGTTAATTGACAGTGTTTTAAAAAAACACCAAACGCAACGTGCTGAGTATGAATTTACTTCTCGCAATTTAAAAACGCATTATCTTTGGTTAGTTACTGATGCTGATGATATTGACTTAATTGCATCCGAATTTAAAAAAATGGATGCTATTTATATTGCTGATGGTCATCATCGCTCTGCATCGTCCTATTTATTGACACAAGATTTAAAAGCGGCAAATAAAAACCATACAGGAACGGAAGCCTACAACTTTTCAATGAGTTATTTAATACCTGAATCTAACTTAAAAATAGCCTCTTTTAATCGGTTTATAAAAGATTTAAACAGACTTTCAAAAGGTGCTTTTTTAGTTAAACTTGATAAATGGTTTCGCATAGAAAACTTAGGAAGACAGTTGTATAAACCCTCAAAAAAACATCACTTTAGCATGTATTTAGATGGTGATTTTTATTCATTATATCTTAGAAAAACAGCGTATCAATTTGACAATCCTTTAAGTGATTTGGATGCACAATTATTATACGATACGGTATTAAATCCGATTTTAGGTATTACCGATTTGAGAAATAGTGATCGATTGAAATACAAACCTGCAATAAATGCAGAAATTGATTTAAAAACAGAAGTAGATTCTGGTAAATTTAAAGTTTCATTTGGATTATTTCCTGCAACAGTTACTCAAATTAAAGCAATTGCTGACGCTAACCTTAAAATGCCTCCAAAAAGTACGTATATAGAGCCAAAAATGCTGAGTGCTTTAACTTTATATGAATTTTAAATATTTTTTTATGTCGGTTGCTGAAAATCTAAAAAAAATAAAATCGGAATTGCCTAAAAACGTAACGCTTGTTGCGGTTTCTAAAACCAAACCGATAAGTGCTATTGAAGAGGCCTACAATGCAGGTCAACGAGTTTTTGGAGAAAACAAAGTGCAAGAAATGGTTGAAAAACACCTTGAACTTCCAAAAGATATCCAATGGCATATGATTGGACATTTACAACGCAATAAGGTTAAATATATGGCACCTTTTGTGCATTTAATTCACGGTGTAGATAGTTTAAAAACACTCAAAGAAATCAACAAACAAGCCAAAAGACATAGAAGAACTATTGATTGTTTATTACAAGTAAAAATAGCAACTGAAGAAACAAAATTTGGTTTAAATCATACAGAAATTGAGAACATTTTCAATTCTGATGCGTTTTTAGAATTGAAAAATATCCAAATTGTAGGCTTAATGGGAATGGCGAGTTTTACAAACGATGAAAATCAAATTAGACGTGAATTTGAAAAATTAAAATCTATTTTTGATACACTCAAAACTCAAAACTCAAAACTCAACACTCAACACTCAAAACTCAAAACTTTATCAATGGGAATGAGTGGCGACTATCAAATTGCAATTGAACAAGGTAGCACAATGATACGAGTTGGAAGTGCTATATTTGGTAGCAGATAATAAAAAGTAACAACAATGTTACGCTTATAATTTATTTACAAAAAGATGTACGTAATACTTGACATAGAAACTACTGGAGGAAAATACAATGAAGAAGGTATTACAGAAATTGCTATTTATAAATTTGACGGACATGAAATTGTAGATCAACTTATAACATTGATTAATCCTGAAAGAGAAATACAACCATTTGTTGTACAATTAACAGGAATAAACAGCAATATGCTTCGCAATGCTCCTAAGTTTTATGAAATTGCAAAACAAATTGTAGAAATAACTGAAGGCTGTATTGTAGTTGCTCATAATGCTGTTTTTGATTATCGAATATTAAGAACCGAATTTAGACGCTTAGGATTTGATTTTACGAGAGAAACTCTTTGTACTGTTGAGTTAACAAAAAAATTAATTCCAGATTTGCCTTCTTATAGTTTAGGGAAATTATGTAAAACACTTTGTATTCCTGTTTCAAACAGACATCGAGCAGAAGGAGATGCCTTAGCAACGGTTAAACTTTTTAAAATGCTAATTGATAAAGACACCGAAAAAAATATTATCAAAAGTGCTATTAAAAGTGGAATTGAAAAGGAATTATCGGCTAAATACCAATCAATTATTGATGATTTACCTTCAAAAAATGGTGTGTTTTATCTACATAAAAAAAATGGTGAGATATTATATCTAAATAAAGGAAAAAACATTAAAAAAAGTGTAAATACAATCTTTTTAAAAACATCAAAAAAATCAAAAACTTTGCAAAAACTCATACATAGTGTTAGTTATGAATTAACTGGAAATGAACTAATTAGCACTATTAAATTTCACAATGAATTAGGAATAAATAAACCACCATTTAACTTGTATTTCCCTAAAAAAACTGCAAGTATCGATTTCAGCAACAATAATATGATTATAGTTGATAAAGGGCGATCTGTTGGTGAAAAATCTATCATTTTAATTGAAAATGATACACTTTTAGGTTTTTGTTTTGTAGATTTGGAATATCAGATAAATAACTTAGAAATTTTAAAATCATTAATTACGCCATTAATAAACAACAATCAAAATAGAAATATTATACGAAAATATCTGCAAAAGAATACTGTTGAAAAAATTATACGATTTTAAAAAAAATACTTTTTATGAAAAAATACCTAATCCTATTATTAATAATATCAATACAAGCATTTAGCCAAGAATATACCTTTGGTAAGGTTACGCAAGATGAATTGAACATGAAGTTTTATGAAAAAGATTCTACTGCTAATGCATTAATACTATATGAAGAAGGTAAAACTATATTTATTGAAAAAAACAACCATATTTATATCAAAACCGTTGTTTATAAAAAAATAAAAATCTTTAATAAAGATGGTGTTGATTATGCAGATGTACGCATAAAACTCTATCATAATAAAGATATGAAAGAGCGTGTAAAGAAGATAAAAGGCTTAACTCACAATAATGAAAGCACAACAGCCTTAACTAAAAACAATATTTTTACGAACAAACTTGATGAAAAACATTCAGAAGTAACATTTACATTACCAAACATAAAAGATGGAAGCGTAATTGAATATACGTACACCATTGAATCTCCTTTTACATTTAATTTAAAAGGTTGGACTTTCCAATCTTCAATTCCAACAATAGAGAGTGTTTATAAGGCGGAAATTCCTGGTAACTATAAGTATAATAGAACTTTAATAGGATATCTAAGACTCGACAAAAACATATCAAACGTAAAAAAACATTGCTTTAAAGTTCAAGGAATTGCAGGCTATGCAGATTGTGAAGTATTAACCTATAGTATGAACGATATTCCTGCTTTTGTTGAAGAAGACCATATGACCTCTAAATGGAATTATTTAGCACGTATTTCTTTTGAATTATCAGAATTAGAATGGTTTGATGGAACCAAAAAAAAATACACTAAAACTTGGAAAGCTGTTGATAACGAATTTAAAAACGATAAAGATATTGGCGGACAACTAAGACGTAAATCCTATTTTTCAAATAAAATTCCTGAAAGTATTCTAAACACAACTGATGTAGTAAAACGTGCTAAAAAAATCTATTCCTTTATACAACAACATTTTACTTGGAATAATGAATACCGAATGTTTAGAGATATCAGTGTAACCAATGCATTTAAAAATAAAATAGGTACAGTAAGTGAAATTAACATCTCATTAATCAACGCTTTAAAAGTTAGTGGAATTGATGCCAAAATGGTATTACTTTCGACCAGAAATAATGGTTTTCCTTCAAAATTGCATCCAGTAATTTCTGATTTTAACTATATAATTGCAAAAATAACTGTTGATGGAAAATCTTATTTTTTAGATGCTACAGATAAAACCTTACCCTTTGGCGTACTTCCTTTTAGATGCTTAAATGAAGATGCACGTGTAATGGATTTTAAAAATGGAAGTTATTGGGAAAAAATAATTCCAATTAAAAATAGTGGTGAAAAAGTTCAAATGTTCTTAAATCTTAATGATAATGATGAGTTTGAAGGTAATATGCGTATTATTTATAATGGATATAATGCTATAAAGAAAAGAACAGAAATCAATGAAGTTAAAGAAAGTAAGTACCTTGAAAATTATGAAGATGAAAATGACTTTTTAGAAATTATTTCTTACAAGAATAAAAATTTAACAGATACTGAAAAACCGCTGGTTGAAGAGTTTAAAATTGTAATGGAAAATGAAAATACAACTGCAAACAAAATTTATTTAAATCCATTTTTTATTGACAAATTGGAAGAAAATCCTTTTAAATTAAGTGAACGAAAATATCCTGTTGATTTTGGTCATCCAATAAAATATGATTACATCGCTTCTATTAGTATTCCGGATAATTATTCAATTGAATCACTACCAAAAAACAAATCGTTTGTATTACCTGATAATAAAGGTTTAATAATGTATAAGATTACCAATTCAAATAATAAAATTATGCTTAATCTTGGTTTAGTTATTGATGAAGTTAAATTTACAAACGACAAATACATCTATTTAAAAGAGTTTTTTAAACAATTAATCATAATTCAAAATGATTTAATCATATTAAAACAAAACTAAAACTTGAAAAGAAACCAACATAAAAATTGGAAAACAAAACTTCATGAAATTATTTATGAAGCAGATACTTATGAAGGTAAATTATTTGATATCGTTCTTTTAATTTTAATTATACTAAGTATTATTGTTGTAATGCTAGAGAGCGTTAGCAGTTTTAAAGCAGAGCATGAATACTTACTTGATAAGGCAGAATGGGTAATAACAATACTCTTTACTATTGAATATTTTGCACGAATTATCAGTATTAAAAAACCATCAGAATATATTTTTAGTTTTTATGGCATTATTGATTTTTTATCGACAATACCAAAATATTTAGCAATTTATTTTACAGGCACACACACACTTGTTGCCTTGCGTGCATTGCGATTAATGCGTGTATTTAGAATCTTAAAATTAGCACGATTTATTGGCGCTTCTAATAATTTTATGAAAGCCTTAAAAGCAAGTAAAGCCAAAATATTTGTTTTTCTCAGTTTTGTTGTGATTCTATGTACTATTTTAGGAACAGTAATGTACTTAATAGAAGGCGAAGAAAACGGTTTTACTAGTATTCCTCGTTCCGTATATTGGGCAATTGTAACGATGACTACAGTAGGTTATGGTGATATTGCACCTCATACGCCAATTGGTCAATTAATAGCCTCAATGGTGATGATTTTAGGGTATGGTATAATAGCAGTTCCTACAGGAATTGTTAGTTCTGAAATGACTAAAGCAGATGCTATTAATACCAATACACAATCGTGTCCGAGTTGTAGTGCCGAAAACCATCGAGATGATGCTGAATATTGCTATGAATGTGGACATGAACTCCATTTTGCTGAAGCATTAAAAACAGCTCAATTAAAAATAAACACACAATCTTGCCCAAGTTGTAGCGCTTCATCACATGATAGCGAAGCAGATTTTTGCAAAGAATGTGGACATAAATTAAATCACTAATGCAAGGTGAAAAATACTTAATCACTATTGTTGGCGCTACAGCAATTGGAAAAACAGCATTAAGCATAAAATTAGCACAACATTTTAATGCTGAAATTATCTCGTGTGATTCGCGTCAGTTTTATAAAGAAATGCGTGTCGGAACGGCTGTACCATCAACAGAAGAACTAGCACAAGCAACGCATCATTTTATACAAAATCGTTCTATTTTTGATGATTATAACGTTGGTCAGTTTGAACGTGATGCTTTATTAAAATTAGAGGAACTTTATAAAAACAATCACATTGCAATTATGGTTGGCGGAAGCGGTTTATATGTAGATGCAGTTATTAAAGGATTGGATAATTTTCCAGAAGTAAATCCACACATTAGAGAACAATTAAATCAAGAATTGATAGAAAACGGATTAAATTCATTACAAAACCAACTCAAAGCATTGGACAAAAAGAGTTTTGAAACAATAGCAATAGATAATCCACAAAGAGTAATAAGAGCCTTAGAAATATGTATCGGAACAGGCAAACCGTATTCGTACTATAAAAATAAACCTAAAGCAACACGTCACTTCACTCCTATTTTTATTGGTATTGATGCCGAACGCGACATCATATACAATCGCATTAACCAACGCGTAGAAATTATGCTCGAAAATGGTTTGGTAGATGAAGTGCAAAAATTACACCAACACAAACACTTAAATGCACTACAAACGGTTGGTTTCAGAGAACTATTCCGATTTTTAGACGATGAAATTACGTTCGATTTTGCAATATCAGAAATTAAAAAGAATACGCGCCGTTTTGCAAAACGACAAAATACTTGGTTTAAGAAAAATAAAGCGATAAAATGGTTTGATTTTGAAGAAGATTCTACCGAAATCATCAAATTTGTAGATTCAAAGTTATAGTTTTGTTCTCTATTTGTAATTTACAACTATTTTTAAAAGAAATAGATATAAATTATATCCATTTTAAATACAATTTTAACACAAAAAACTAATAAACAAGTTTAATAAATTATGGAGTTTAACAATAAAAAATTAGAACGCACCTCAAAACTGATTAATTACTTAATAGCAATTATATTATGTGGATTTTTAATCTCACTATCAGGAAAATTACTTGATGATGTAGATGATTGGAAAGAAAGACCTGCATTAGAAGAGTTTCAAAATAAAGAGTTCTTAAAAACTAACTATTCTAAAATTAAAAAAATTAGTTCAAAAATTGATTCTATTGAAGAAAAAAAATCAAGTATTAAGAATACAATTAAAGTTGTTAATAGTAATTATGACAATGCAAAACAATCTTATGATAATTGGATAGAAGCAAGAAAAACGATTGGTTCTCCAAAAGAAGATAAAGAAGTATTGAAAAGAGCCAATGAGCTTGATAAATATTATAAAACACAGCAAGATTGGGAAAAAGAATTAACTTCTATTAATGAAAAAATAAAATCATTAACAAAGAAAACATATAAAATTAATAATCTTATTGAACAAGAAAATGACAGAGCTTATCAAGAAAGAGAAAATGCAATAAGAAAATATAATTTAAAAATATTTTTGATTAGACTATTATTTATTATTCCAATTTTAATTTTAGGGATATTTTTTATAATCAAATATAGAAAACACAAATATTGGCCTTTATTTTTAGGTTTTGTACTGTTCTCATTTTACGCTTTCTTTTTTGGTTTAGTCCCTTATTTACCAAGTTATGGCGGTTATATAAAATATACTGTAGGAATAATTTTAAGCATCCTTTTTGGTGTTTATGCCATCAATAAGATACGTACATTTATAGAAGAAAAGAAAAGAGAATTAAAAACGTCAACTACTGAAAGAGCCAAGAAAGTAAAAACTGAAACGGCAGAAAAAGCATTAGACAACCATATGTGCCCTTCATGTGGCAAAGATTTTATTGTTAAAAAATGGGACAAATCTGCAGGAAAAAAAGATAAAAATGAAACATACGGAATTGTAACTAATTTTTGTAGATATTGTGGACTAGAATTATTTAAAAAATGCGAAAGTTGTAATTCTGAAAATTTTGCACATCTTCCTTTTTGCTCCAATTGTGGAAGTAATATGAATAAATAACAATGTGTAAAATAATTAGTAGCGTACTTAAAATATCTATTGCTAAATCATAGAAATAAAAACATGCAATTCAAAGACTTACAGTTAAACAAACCCATTTTAAAAGCCATTTCTGAAAATAATTACGAAATACCAACACTTGTACAAGAACGTAGTATTCCTGTTATTTTAAACAAACGAGATGTAATCGTATCAGCACAAACAGGAACAGGAAAAACTGCTGCATTTGCATTGCCAATACTTCAGTTGTTATTTGATAAGCAAGATGCATCAAAAAAAGGAAAAAAAATAAGAGCCATCGTTATTAGTCCAACACGAGAACTAGCAATACAAATAGACGAAAGTTTTAAAACCTATAGCAAATATACCAATTTACGCACAACAGTTATATATGGAGGCGCATCAATAGAACCTCAAAAAGATATATTACGAAAAGGTGTAGATATTTTAATTGCAACGCCTGGACGTTTACTCGATTTGCACAAGCAAGATTTTGTAAACCTCGATTATATTGAAACGCTCGTACTTGATGAAGCCGATTTAATGCTAGATATGGGTTTTATTGATGATGTAAAAAAAATTGA
>CAMZLV010000048.1 GCA_947311835.1 uncultured Lutibacter sp.
ACGAACATACTTTTTTTGAATTGGTGCAAGCCTTAGATAAAGTTGAAGGTATTCATCGATTGAGAATCTCATCTATAGAACCAAATTTGTTGAAAAATGAAACCATCGATTTTATTGCAAATTCGAATAGTTTTGTACCTCATTTTCATATTCCACTACAAAGTGGAAGTGATGAATTATTAAAGAAAATGAAACGCCGTTATTTGCGAAATACTTATGATGATAGAGTAGCAAAAATTAAAGAAGTTATGCCAAATGCTTGTATTGGCGTTGATGTTATCGTTGGTTTTCCTGGAGAAACAGACGAATTGTTTTTAGAAACTTATAATTATCTTAATGAATTAAACATCTCTTATTTACACGTATTTACGTATTCTGAAAGACCGAATACAGAAGCTGTTGAAATGGATGGTGTTGTACCAAAAAATGTACGAGCAAAACGTAGTAAAATGCTTAGAGGTTTGTCTGTAAAAAAACGTAGAGCATTTTATGAAAGTCAGTTAGGAAATGAATTGACTGTACTTTTTGAAAGCGAAAATAAAGAAGGGTTTATCAACGGATTTACTGAAAACTATGTAAAAGTTAAAACACCTTGGAATCCTGAATTGACAAATACATTGCATACCATTAAACTCACCGAAATTGATGATGATGGCTTGGTACGATTTGAGTTTGTTAAAAAAGAAGCTATCGTTTAATATTTGTAATAATACAAAAAACATTGAATAAAACACACATCTACTGCGTTCCAGGATTATCGGCAAGTTCTAAGATTTATGAATTTATAAAACTACCTAAAGATACTTTTGAAATTCATTATTTAGAATGGCTCATACCGCAATCTATTGATGAAACTATTGAACATTATGCAGCTAGAATGTGTGAAACCATCACAGAAAAAAATGTGGTATTAATGGGTGTTTCTTTTGGAGGTGTTATGGTGCAAGAAATGAGTAAAATCATACATCCAAAGAAAATAATATTAATATCAAGTGTTAAAAATAATAAAGAATTACCTAAACGACTGCGCCTTATAAAAACAAGTAAAGCGTATAAATTATTTCCTGCAAAAAGTATTAATTCATTAGAAGATTTTATGAGTTATGCTTTCGGAAAAAAAGCAAAAAAAAGAATAGAGCAATATAAAATATATTTGACTGCTCGTGATGAATTATATTTAAAATGGTCTATCTACAACGTATTGCATTGGAAACAAACAGAAACTTTGTCTAATATCATACATATTCACGGTACTTCTGATCATATTTTCCCGATAAAACACATTAAAAACTGTATCAACATAAAAAACGCTTCACACGTAATGGTACTTACCAAAGCATCTGAAATTAGCACAATTATAAGTGAGCAACTATCACAGAATAGTTAAATAGACGAATTTATCGGTTTAAAAACTGAATTTTTAGTACTTTTATCTTTTTAAAAGTAAACTATGACAAAGCCAATAAAGTTTTTAGTAATTCTAAGCATTTTCTTAATCAGCGGTGTTTTAATAAATGCTAAAAAAAGCACTATCAAATCAGAAAAAACTGATTTTTCAACTAAAGACACTACAGAAATACATAAAAATACGAGTGCACATTACGAAATAAAGGCCTTAAAAGTTCCTAATAATTTATCTTTTGCAGGAGAACGTATTCCTATTGAAAAACCAGATATTAAAGAGCGTTTAGATAGAGAACTGTTGGTCAACACTTATTGGCAATCTAATGGTTTATTAATGTTTAAACGCGCTAATAAATATTTTCCAATAATTGAACCAATACTTGCTGAAAATGGCATTCCTGATGATTTTAAATACCTTGCTGTGATTGAAAGTGGATTGCAAAATGTAACTTCACCTGCACGTGCAACTGGTTTTTGGCAAATTTTAAAAGGAACTGCTAAAGAATATGGATTAGAAGTTAATGCTAATGTTGATGAGCGATATCATATCGAAAAAGCTACGCAAGTAGCTTGTGACTATTTAAAAAAATCTAAGAATAAACTTGGCTCTTGGACACTTGCTGCTGCGGCTTACAATGCAGGCCCAACTGGAATATCAAAACGGTTAGAAACTCAAAAGGTTACTAATTATTATGACCTACTTTTAGGTGAAGAAACAGGAAGATATGTTTTTAGAATTGCAGCCGTTAAAGAAATAATGTCGCATCCTAAAAAATACGGTTTTGTATTTGATAATAGTGATTTGTATAATTTAGAATCTACTGTAATTGTTCACGTTGACACTCCAATCATTAATATTGCTGCTTTTGCACAAAAATTTGGTACCAATTATAAGAATATCAAAATTCATAATCCTTGGCTAAGAGAGAATAAACTAAATAATATTTCTGGTAAAAAATATGAAATAAAAATCCCTCAATAAATGAAAATTAAAATGACAGTATCTACTATAATTATATTAATCCTTATTGGTCTTGCAGCAGGTATTTTAAGCGGAATGGTTGGTGTTGGAGGCGGAATTATAATGGTTCCGTTATTTGTTGTTTTTTTAGGATTAACACAACATAATGCACAAGGAATGAGCCTTGCAGTAATGCTTCCTCCTGTTACTTTTTTTGCCGTTTACAATTACCATAAAGCAGGCGCTATAGATTGGAGAATGGCGTTAATTGTATCAGCAATATTTGTTATTGGTGGTTTTATAGGATCTAAATTTGCTTTAAAGATAGATCAAGTTACACTCAAAAAAATATTTGGAGTTCTAATGCTAATTGTTGCTTTAAAAATGATTTTTTTCAGTAAATAAATGAAAGAAGTAATTTTAATTACAGGATCTAATGGAATGGTTGCAAAAGCACTTGCAAAAGTTTTATCAAACAAGTATTCTATTCGGTTTTTGACAAGAATAAAAACACAGCCAAACGAGTTTGAATGGAATGTTGAAAACAAATTTATTCAAGAAGGTGCTTTTAATAATGTAAAACATATAATTCATTTGGCTGGCGCAGGTATTGCAAATAATAAATGGAGTCAAAAAAGAAAATACCTTATTAAATCAAGTCGTATAGAGTCAACTAAATTAATTTTAAACACATTACAAGAAAAAAATATTAAAATAACTTCGTTTATATCAGCATCTGCAATAGGATATTATGGGACTGAAACTACTGATAAAATTTTTAAAGAAACTAACCGTAATGGTAGCGATTTTTTAGCTAATCTATGCGTTGAATGGGAAAATGCAGCCAACGAATTTAAAATAAGAAAAATTTCTGAAAGAACCGTAATTCTTAGAATTGGAATTATTCTTTCAAAAAATGGTGGTGCTTTAAAAAAAATGGTTCGTCCAATAAAATTAAATATTGGTTCTCCTATTGGTACAGGAAAACAATATATGCCTTGGATTCATATTAATGATTTATGCGGAATTATTATGCACGTTCTTAACAATCCTAAAATATCAGGTATATTTAATGCCGTTGCTCCTGAACATATTCAAAATTCAGATTTCACAAAAACCATTGCGAAAACCATTAAAAAACCATTTTTTTTACCAAATATTCCCTCATTTTTAATAAAAATAATTTTTGGAGAAATGGCAACAATATTACTTAAAGGCAGTAGGGTTTCTTCTGAAAAAATAATTAGTGAAGGCTATAAATTTAAATTTACTAATCTAAAAGATGCTCTAAAAGAAATATTAATAAACAAATCACTTTTTCTCAGATAACGGTTTGTATAAGAATATTAGTCTATTTCGGAAGCAGAATTTATCAATTTATTACTAACTATAATGTTCATATTTACTAGTATTTCGGCAGTTATTTTGTTATTTTGTTATTTGCTGGTTTTACTTCATATATTCTTTTAAATATCCACTATTTTTTAAAAACTTATTAAAATCTTCTATATTTAGTATATGATTAATTGCCAATTTTTTATCCTCCATTTTTTCAAAATAAGATTTCGTTATTTCATAACCAATCCAATATCCTAAATCATTAGGTCTATTGTCTTTATTTGTAGTGCCATAAAGCCAATCATCAAAATTTTCATTATTCATTATCTTTATAAACTCTTTACATAATGCTTCCTTATGTATTTTTCCATACTTGTGTGCTTGTAAATTCCCTAAATATCCAGTTACCAATTCTGCAATAAAATCTGCACTTCCTTCTAGAATTGAATTTGCAAGTAAAGATGTATTTGAATCAGACCACTTTTGTTGAAAATGAATTGATTCGTGTATAATTAAATAAGCCAAACCATCAAGGTCAGTTAATTTTTCAACACCAATGATTAAGCCGTTCTCAGAAATAGTTCCTCCACTATTAAATCGACCAAATACAAAATAAGTCGGAGGGTAAACAGCATATGGATACCAATATTCTAATGCATAAAAATAAGGAAGTGTTTCTTTCTCTTTTTCTTTTATAATGCTTTCAATATTTCGCATTTTTTCATATTCATCTTTGTTTTCATTTACCTTTTTTAATAAAGCATCTGCACTTATTATACGGTTTGGAATAAAACCTTTAAGACCTATAGTTCCTTTTTCAATGTATCTATCAAAAGGGTTTGATTTTGAAATATCTATTGAGTCAAAAGCAATCCAAAAGTTTTCTAAATCAGATGTTATGAATTTTGCCTTTTGTGGACTTTTAGGAAAATCTGTTTCTTGGCAATAAATAAAGTTATTGATTAATATTGTTAAGATTACTAATAAGAAATATTTCATTTTTTTGAATTTAGTTTTGTTTTTTTGCTTGCAGAGAACCATTGAGAAAATTGATTTTGCAGATATCGTTTTTAACTATTAGTTATTTAACAACCTATCACATACTCTTTTTTACTTCTTCATATTCACTTATAATTTCTTCCACAATTTCAGCTGCAGGTTTTATATCATTAATCAATCCTGCAATTTGCCCTATTTCTAATTCACCATCAATCATATCGCCTTCAAACATACCTTTTTTGGCTCTTGCTCTACCCAAAAATTCACGAATTTGTTCTACAGATGGATTTTGAGCATACAACTCCTTTATTTGACCAAAAAAATTATTTTTAATCAACCGAACAGGCGCTAATTCTTTTAAAATCAACTCTGTTTCTCCTTCTTGAGTTTCAACTACTTTTTGCTTAAAATTCATATGTGCAGATGATTCTTCGCTCGCTACAAATCTACTTCCTATTTGTACGGCATCTGCTCCTAAAACCATTGCTGCCAACATACCTCTTCCTGTTGCAATTCCTCCTGCAGCAATCAACGGAATTGTAATTTTTTCTTTTACCATTGGAATTAACGTAAAAGTAGTTGTTTCTTCTCTTCCATTGTGTCCTCCTGCTTCAAAACCTTCAGCAACAACGGCATCAACTCCTGCATTTTGTGCTTTTAAGGCAAATTTTACACTACTAACTACGTGTACAACAGTAATCCCTTTTTCTTTTAAAAATGCTGTCCACGTTTTTGGATTTCCTGCGGATGTAAATACAATTTTAACATCTTCTTCTACAATAATACCCATGATTTCTTCTATCTGCGGATACAACATCGGAACGTTTACTGCAAATGGTTTGTCAGTTGCTTTTTTGCATTTGACAATGTGTTCTCTTAACACTTCTGGATACATACTTCCTGCACCAATAATACCCAAACCTCCTGCATTGCTCACTGCTGCAGCTAATTTATAGCCACTATTCCAAATCATTCCTGCTTGAATTAATGGATATTTTATACCTAATAATTGTGTAATCTTATTTTGCATTAACTTTTTATTATTTTAATTGTTTTTCTGCTCGATGAAGTTGAAATAACCGCAATATAAACTCCTTTTGACAAATTCGAAATATTCACTTCATTAGCTATATCTAAATTGTTTTTATAAACCAAATCACCTAAAACTGAATAGATAGCAACATTAACAACACTACCGTCTGAAGGAATTTTAATATAAAAAAGCCCTTGTGTTGGATTTGGATAAACAGTTGAATTTAACGTATTTTTTTCAACAGTCAACAAATCATAAGCAGTTGAAAAATCTGGTATTCCATATCCTAAAAAATAATCAGGCGAAGTGTATTGAGAAGCAGATTCACGGACTATTTGCATAATTTCGGCATTGGTTTTAGACAAATCTTTTTGCCAAAGACATGCGATTGCTCCTGCCATTATTGGCGAACTAAAAGAAGTTCCACTTACTGAAACTAAATTATTATTTTCATTTATCACAGCACTTGACTGTCCTTGCGCTACAACATCTGGTTTTTGAGTTGGCTGTGTTGCATTTCCTCGAGAACTAAAATATGCGTAATTTTGAGATGCATCAACTGCTCCTATTGACAATACTCCTGCAGCATCTGCTGGAGCGCCAACAATTCCCCAAGAACTACTTCCTGAATTTCCTGCTGAATTTACGAGCAACAATCCTTTTTCAAAAGCAATATTTGCTCCTTTGGTTATAAAAGCGGTATTACCATCCATATCTGCTGTTGTATAACTATAATTTGGATTGTCATAAGTTGTATATCCTAAAGATGTATTTATAATATTTACACCCAAACTATCTGCCTTTTCTACTGCTTCAACCCAATAACTTTCTTCCACAGGATTTTCGCTTGTAGCATCTTCTGTTCTAAATAAATAATAACTTGCATCTGGAGCAGTACCAACATATTGATTTAATAAATAGCCTGCCATCGTACTTAAAACCATTGTACCATGACTACTTGATGTACTTGCATATACATCTGAAGTCCTATCAACAAAATCATATCCATCTAATAAATTTCCATTATCACGCAATCGTTGAAAAGCACTCATTGTATTTACGTTAGGAAATCCTGCATCAATTACAGCAATTGTTACTCCTTGACCTGTATAATCTAAATCGTGTAAAAAATCAACATTTAGCATCGTAACTTGATTTGATGCATTTCCATAATTAAAAGTTATGAGTGTTTCTGCTTCTACATAACTGCCTTTTACGTTTTCTTGCTTGGCATTTAAACTTGTATCAGCAAAATAAATAGAACTGACAAAAGATAGATTTAAAAGTGCATTTATGTCGGTTTCTGTTCCTCGTACATGCAATGCGTTAAACCATTTTGACTTAGCCATAACCGTAATTCCTGCAGTATTTTTTATCTGATTTATATATGATAATTCAACAGGTACATCACGAGAATCAATAGCAACATTATGCAAAGCCTTTCTGTCTAATGCTTTTTGAGATAAGATTGTTAACGGATTTGCCAATGCAGTACTTTCGTTTGGTTTGTCTGCTAAATAAACCCAAGCATCTTGCTGTGCATTAAGATATACTGTGCAAGTTAAAACAAATAATACTATTAACTTTTTCATATTTTGAGATTTTAATTGGTAAAATTACGAAATTACACCAGAACCTAACAACTCATCATCAAGATACCAAGCCACAAACTGACCTTCTGTAATTGCAGATTGCTTGTTTTCAAATTCCACATACAAGCCGTTTTCTACTTTATAGATTACTGCATTTTCCGTTTTTTGACGATATCTTATTTGTGCTTTTACTTCCATAGAATCACCATTTTTAAGTGCTAAATCTGTTCGTATCCAATGCAATTCTTCATTGGTTACAAATAAAACATTTCTATACAATCCTTTGTGATTTTTGCCTTCTCCTGCATAAATTACATTTTCTACAACATCGGTTTCTATTACAAATAAAGGTTCTTTTGTACCGCCAACAGCCAATCCTTTACGTTGTCCTTTGGTAAAATAATGTGCTCCTTGATGTTTCCCAACAACTTTTCCACAGTCAAGGTTATATTGGTACTTTGTAGCATAAAATTTTAATTCCTCTTCTTTGGTTTCAAATTTTGGTATCGTTCTGTTATAAATTTCTAAATCTGCTGGAACCTGTACAATCACACCTTCTTTAGGTTGTAGTTTTTGTTGCAAAAACTCTGGCAAACGTACTTTTCCTATAAAACAAAGTCCTTGAGAATCTTTTTTATCTGCCGTAATTAAATCTTGTTCTGCAGCAATTTTACGCACTTCTGGTTTGGTTAATTCGCCAATAGGAAATAGTGAAGTTGCTAACTGCTCTTGTGATAATTGACATAAAAAATACGACTGATCTTTATTTCCATCAACTCCAGAAAGTAATTGATAAACCGTTTTTCCTTCTTTTTCTAATTCTGATTTTCGGCAATAATGTCCTGTTGCAACATAGTCTGCACCTAACTCTAAGGCTATTTTTAGGAATACGTCAAACTTTATTTCTCGATTACATAACACATCCGGATTTGGTGTGCGTCCCATTTCATACTCACGAAACATATAATCAACAATCTTGTCTTTATATTGCTCACTCAAATCAACTACTTGAAACGGAATTCCCAACTTTTCGGCAACCAACATTGCGTCATTACTATCTTCAAGCCAAGGACATTCGTTTGAAATAGTAACCGAATCATCGTGCCAGTTTTTCATAAACAAGCCAATAACTTCATACCCTTGTTGCTGCAATAAATAGGCTGCAACACTGCTATCTACACCTCCTGAAAGTCCAACTACTACTCGTTTCATTTGTTACTTTGGTTTTAGGTTACAAAGTTACTGCTTTTTTTAGGATAAGAAAAAATAGCGTGTTTGAACAACTGCTCTTAGCATAAAATTATTCTTAGAATTTTACTTGAATTGACGTAATGAATATAGTCAGATATAAGGTTAATTAGATAAAACAACATCACGAATTGATAATATCCATTTTAATTGCTAATTATTAAATATATTTTAGTATTTGCTTAAATAAGATAATTATAATACATTTGCTTTATGAAAAACAATAGTTGCATAAGAATTGAGGCTGATATTAAACAAATATCTGACTGTAAAAATACAGTAACTGAATTAGATAGCTCATTTGAACTACTCTCTAATGCATTAAATTTAGCAGGAAATAACGTTAGACTAAAAATATTATTTCTTCTTTCAAAAGAACAAGAACTTTGCGTATGTGATTTGAGTGATATTCTAAACATGAACATATCGGCAATTTCACAACATTTAAGAAAATTAAAAGACAGAAATGTAATCAAACCTAAGAGAAAAGCACAAACAATTTACTATTCACTAAACAAGGAGTACGAACAACTTTTTAAGCCTTTTTTTAAATTATTAAAAAAAAATAAAATCTTAGTAACAGTATGAAAAAAGAGAGTAAAAACCCGTTGTGCATTATAAATTAGATTAAAAAAGTTACTCATTTCAACTGAAAAGTTGTATATTTAATTGAATTTCAAACATTTAAACACATGAGTAAC
>CAMZLV010000049.1 GCA_947311835.1 uncultured Lutibacter sp.
GGTAAAAGTAATTGTGCAATAGGTAATAAATCAATTGTGGACATCTGTTTTTTTAACATCAAATATCAAACTATTTTTTTAAAACTCCACAAGTTTTGAGACTGTTCCGTAGATTACTACAAAACAACCTTCGCATATATAAAAACAAAAAAACGCTCTGAAAAATCAGAACGTTTAATATTATAATTGTAATCGTTAAATTATAACGAAGCTACTTGCTTAGTTAATTTCGATTTTAAGTTTCCAGCTTTATTCTTATGAATAACGTTGTTTTTTGCTAATTTATCTAACATTGAAGCAACTTTTGGCAATAAAGCCTCTGCTTCCTTCTTGTCAGTCAAAGCACGTAAATTTCTCACAGCATTACGTGTAGTTTTATGCTGATATTTATTTCTCAACTGCTTAACTCTATTGCTTCTAATTCTCTTTAAAGCTGACTTATGATTTGCCATTGTTTCTTTGTTTTTTAATTGTAGTCCGTAGGGGAATCGAACCCCTGTTACCAGGATGAAAACCTGGCGTCCTAACCCCTAGACGAACGGACCATTATTTTTGTTTTATCTTCCTCTTAGCGGATGCAAAAATACAACTATTTTTATATCTGCAAAACTTTTTTTAAAAAATTTTAATACGCCTTTGCAAATAAAACTCTCCTACTAGATTTACTTCCTGTTAAAACACATTTTCCATCTTCATTTTTAACATCATTAGGAATACATCTTATAGTTGCTTTTGTTAATTTTTTAATTTCTTCTTCTGTCTTTTCTGTACCATCCCAATGCGCAGAAATAAATCCTCCTTTTGCTTCTAAAACTTCTTTAAACTCTTCAAATGAATTTACTTCTGTAATATGAGAATTTCTATAGTCTAATGCCCTCTTAAACAAATTATCTTGTATTTCAACCAACGTTTTTCCTACATAAGATACAGTGTCATCAAAAGAAATAATATTTTTTTCTAACAAATCTCTACGAGCAATTTCTAAGGTTCCATTTTCTAAATCACGCATTCCTATTGCAATACGCAACGGTACTCCTTTTAATTCATATTCTGCAAACTTCCATCCAGGTTTGTGAGTCGTTCTATCATCATATTTAACCGAAATTCCTTTAGATTTTAATTGTGCTATCAAATCTTTTAATTTTTCAGTAATTGTCTCTAACTGCTCATCATTTCTATGGATAGGCACAATCACAACTTGGATTGGTGCTAATTTTGGTGGTAAAACTAGCCCTTTATCATCAGAATGAGTCATGACCAATGCGCCCATCAAACGAGTAGAAACTCCCCAAGATGTAGCCCAAACATGCTCTCTTTTTCCTTCTTTAGTTGTAAACTTCACATCAAATGCCTTGGCAAAGTTCTGCCCTAAAAAATGTGATGTTCCTGCTTGTAATGCTTTTCCATCTTGCATTAAAGCCTCAATAGTATAGGTTTCTAATGCACCTGCAAATCGTTCACTATCACTTTTTGCGCCTTTAATAACTGGCATTGCCATAAAATTTTCAGCAAAACTGGCATAAACTTCTTGCATTTGTTTAGATTCTGCAATTGCTTCCTGCTTTGTTGCGTGTGCTGTATGCCCTTCTTGCCATAAAAACTCTGCCGTTCTTAAAAACAAACGTGTTCTCATTTCCCAACGCACTACATTTGCCCATTGATTAACTAGAATTGGTAAATCTCTATAGGATTCTATCCATTTTCTATAAGTATCCCAAATAATTGTTTCTGAAGTTGGACGGACAATTAATTCTTCTTCTAATTTAGCATTTTCATCAACTACAACGTTCCCGTTTTCATCATTTTTTAATCGATAATGAGTAACTACTGCACATTCTTTTGCAAATCCATCTACATGGCTTGCTTCTTTAGAAAAGTACGATTTAGGTATAAAAATTGGAAAATACGCATTTTGATGACCTGTCTCTTTAAACATTCGATCGAGTTCGGCTTGCATTTTTTCCCAAATCGCATATCCATATGGTTTAATAACCATACATCCTCGCACTCCTGAATTCTCAGCCAAATCAGCCTTTACAACCAATTCATTATACCATTTGGAATAATCTTCGGCTCGTGTAGTTAGTTTCTTACTCATACTCAAAAGTTTGGCACAAATATTGTGACGTTTATAATAAAATATTAATTTCGACAAAACTACTTATTTTTCGTAGTTTTACAATATAAAAAATCAAAGGATTATGAAAGTTTTTTACACTTCTAAAATTAAAGCGTCAACTATACTACTCTCAATTGTTGCGCTAATAGGTTTATCTTCTTGCGGATCGTACCAAAGCGTTTACAATGATGATGATGACGGAATATACGCTTCGTCAGAAAACAATCAAACAACTGAAATAGTTAAAAAAACAAACAATCAGCAGTCAACTAAAAGTGAATATTTCTCTAAATCTTATGATGATTATATGAATATTCAAGAGGATGATTTAATTACGGATGTTGATGATTATTACAACCAAGATACATATCAGCAAGCAAACGATACAATTAACAGAAATTACTCTAACGGAACTCCTTGGGGATATTCTAATAATACTACCGTAACCGTTTACGCAGGAAATTCGTTCAGAAATCCTTATTATTATGGAGGTTATTATTACGATGATTATTTTTATGGAGGATTTTATAACCCTTATTATTACGGAGGCTTCTACTCATCTTATTATTATAATCCTTGGAGATGGAGAAATCCTTACTACGGTTATTACACTCCTTATTATTATGCTTATTCTCCTTATTACTATGGAGGCTATTATGGTAGAGGTTACGGAAACTCTTATTACTACGGAAGAAATCGATACTATAGAAATTACGATTCTTATGGCAGACGAACTGCTTACAACTCTAGAAACAACGTAAGCAGAAGAAATATTTCGAGCACAAATAGAAGAATGCCTTCTGAAATCACAGGAATAACTTCGTCAGGAAGAAGAATTAACACCACAAACAATTCAAGAATACGTAGAACACCGAATACAAATAGTAATTCTAGAACAATCAGAAATACTAGAAACGTACGAAATTCATCTGGAAATACAAGAATTCGCAGAAACCCTAGCACTAGATCGAGTGGAAATACAAGAACTAGAACACGTAGCAACTCTTCTACTAGATCTTACACTCCATCAACGAGAAGGAGCAGTTCAACTTCTAGAAGTTCAAGTAGTAGATCATCATCTTCGTCAAGAGGAAGAACTTCAAGTGGAAGAAGAGGCGGATTTTAATTATTAGCATCAAACAAAAAACACATCAAAAAATGAAAAAAATAATTTATTTGGGAGTATTCTTATGCTCAATTTTAACGAATGCACAGTCTTTAGGATACAACGATATTGGTGTATTATTTAGTTCTGAAGACAATAACGGAACCGCTAGAAGTAGAGCCATGAGTGGTGCTTTTGGCGCATTAGGAGGTGACTTAAGCGCATCAGAAATAAATCCTGCAGGCGCTGCCGTTTTTATGAAAAGTGAAGCCTCACTAACATTGAACAGTAGAAATCAAAAAATAAACTCTAATTACTACGGCACTAACACTTCAACTGATGATTCTTTTACCAACCTTTCACAAGCAGGCGTTGTATTTGTTTATAAAAGTAACAATTCTAAATGGAAAAAAACTTCTTTAAGTTTAAATTACAGTCTATCAAAAGATTTTAATAATAGCTGGATAGCTAACGGAAACAGCAATTACGCTACATTTATATATGATGGAAATTTTACTGATGATGGCGATGATACTAACGATGTAATTTATGACTCTACTGATGGTCAAAAATTTCAAAACTTTACAAGTGGTCAAAACGAAAAAATAACAATTTCTATAGCATCACAATATAGCGATGATTTATATATCGGAGCGTCACTAGTTTCAAATGATATAACTTTTTATCAAACTGCCATTTTATCTGAAAATAATAATGATGGTGCTGGAAATACAAACGCTGCACAATCACACTTAAGAAACGATTTGTTTAATACTGGAACTGGAATTGCTTTTAATTTTGGTATCATCTCTAAACCAACAGACAATATTCGCCTTGGTGTAGCGTATAAATCACCTACTTGGTATGATTTAGGCGAAGAGTTTGACGATGGATATCAAACTAGCGCATACAACTACACATTAAGAACTCCTAGTAAATTAACAGGAAGTTTTGCTTATATTTTTGATACAAATGGACTCATAAGTCTTGATTATACGCATAAAAATTATAACAACACTAAACTTGGCCCTTCAATAGATTTTTCTTCAGAAAACCAACGTTTTAACACTGATTTAAAAGGTACTTCTGAATTGCGAATTGGTACAGAATGGAGATATAAAAAAGCAAGTTTTAGAGGCGGATATCATTTTGAACAAAGTCCTTATAAAGACGCAATATCTTCTGATGATTTAAAAGGATATTCTTTAGGTTTGGGTTACAACTTCGGAAACGTTAAATTAGATGTTTCATATGAAAACGCTAACCGAACTGATGTTTATGATTTTTATCCTCAATACACTCAAGTAAATGCTGCTGAACTAACTTTTGATTCTTCAAAAATTACTGCTTCTTTAGTATTTAAAATATAAATTAACAATCCTGTTTAAATTAATAAACAGGATTATTAATATTCAACTCTTACCTTCTTATCAAACTAAAGTGTGCTCTTTTTATTTGTGATTTACCTTGATTATTGGTTATAGATACCACAAACCAATAATCTGTGCTTGGCAGTTCTTTATTGTTATATAAGCCATCCCAACCATCTGTAGCTATTGGATCAATAATTGCAACTATTTTTCCAAATCTATCATGTATCTGTATTTGAGATATATTGTAAGTTGTAGATTCCAAACCTATCAATTGCCATAGGTCGTTGTGCCCATCATTGTTTGGTGTGAAAAATCTTGGGTAATCTAACAAAAATATCACTTTTGAAATTTCTCCACAATCATTTTTATCATTTATTAAAACCGTATACATTCCTCCTTGTAGGTCGGTAAATACTGGTTCGTCTTGCCATGGTCTTACATCAGCATCGTGCTCTAAGGCAAATTCATAATCTCCACTTCCTAAATTGGTAGTAATGATTCTAATTGAGTTTGACGGTCTGTTAAATTCTACAGTCACTATATCTGGATCTAACAGCGTTGCTATTGATGATTTTCTTACATTTACAGTCTTTGTATGCAAACAACCTGTTATTGGATTGGTTACTGTTACACTATAAACTACTCCTGTAATTGTAATATCAGTCACATCAGTTATTTCTAAAGTTTGCTCTGCTCCGATACTCATTCCTGATGCATTAAACCATTGATACGTGTAATTTGTTGCATCTGGATTTGTTACAGATATAAAGTGAGGTAATAAATTTTCACAGACTATTTCATCATCTAAATCATCAAATTCTGGTTTTATATTTACATTTAGTGTAAATGCTTCTATCGCTTGATAACATCCTGTTACAGTATTATACATTCGTACAAATATTGGCTGCGGATTACTTGTGTTTTCATACGCAGTTGTTTCTGTAATCTCATCAAATGGTACTACTGCATTTGCTCCTGACAATGTAGTGTGAAAGGTTATTATCATTGCATCCGCACTGGTTTGCATAGCGGTGAATTGTGGTTTTAAATCTTCTAAATTCCATGTGATTACTCCATTGGTATCATCACCATCATCTGCATTATCACATTCTGGATTTACCGTTATCGGATTTAGAATTGGTAATGAATCTACAACTAAGTAATTTACCGCTTCTTCTATTCTTACACAGCCTGTATCATTGTTTTCTATACGAACAAAAATGGATTGATTATTTACGATATTATTATATAAATCTGGCAACGGACTTATCGGCGGATTTGCCTCTGCATTCGCTAATGTTTCATGATAGGTTACTGTATAACCTACTGTTTCAATGTCTGGTTGTAAGTTTTCAAAATCGTTACGTAAACTTCCTAAGTCAAATTCAACGCCTATTCCGTTGGCATCATCTCCATCATTATTATTATCACATTGTGATGCTAAATCGATATTGGTAAAATCAATGATTGGCAGTGGATTTACATCTAAATTAAATGTTAAATGTGGATTTACACAGTTGGTAATAGCATTTTCTACGCGAACATAAATTGTTTGTCCGTTTGAAGTATTAATAAAAGGACTCGTTTGCGGAGCATTTCCAGAAATCGCATCATTTGCGTTTAGATGATATGTAATCGGAAAATCTGCGGCCGTCATTCCTGCTTGTCTGATTAAATCTGATTGACTTTCTAAATCAAAAGCAACACCAATTCCGTTCGTGTCATTTCCATCATTGGCATTGTCACACTCTTGCATATTTGCAACCGTATTTACTGTTGGTATTGGATTGACAATTAGTGTGACATGATGTCCATTACCTAAACAGTCGTTTCCTAATTGACTGTCTGCTCTTACCCATACTTCTTGCATGTTTGGATAGCCTATGTTTTGGTAATTACTTGGGTCGGTAATTTCATTTATTTCGGCAGTTGCGTCTGCTTGATTTTTATAATAAAAAACATCTATTGCTGTTGGATACAACGCCTGTATTTCTGCTGTAACACTGCTAAAATCAAAGATTGAAATGCCGTCTGTGTCAGATATTCCATCATCACATTGTGTAAAAGTTCTTAAGAATGTTGTAGGTAAGGCTGTTGGTTTTACAACCAATTCTACTTGAGCAGTCCTATAGCAACCATCGGCATTTTCTATTCGTACCCAAATAGTGTTATCTGTATTGATAACTTGGTTGGTATAGGTTATTGGATTAGGTATCTCTGTTCCTACTACTCCTGCTTCTGCATCGGCAAGTGTTTCGTAATAGGTGAAAACTTCTGTAGTAATATTGGTTACAATGTCGGTATTAATTTCTGTTAAATTAAAAGCATTAAAACCATCATAGTTATCATCACATAAAGTAAGTACAAAAGGAGGCGTGTTTAAAACTGGTAGTTCGTACACTTCAATTTCAAATGAAGTGTCTGTAAAACAATCTGTATTTAAATTGTTGGTCATTCGTACATAAATTGTTTGTCCTCCTACTACGGTATTGGTAAATGCTGTTTCATCTGCAACGGGAATTTGTGTTGTGTAAGTAGCATCTGTAAAATAAGTTAGGGTAAAATCTGCTGCCGCTTGTCCGTTTAAAATTTCAGTTGCGCTGTCGTGTAAATTAAACACGATAAATCCATCTGTATCAGTTCCTACACTTGTATTGTCACAATCTGCTAATAAACTTACAGTTGTTGACGGAAAGGCACTATCGTAAACTTCTATATCAAAACTGGTATCTGCGACACAATTATTACTGTTTTTATTTTGCACTCGTGCATAAATTGTCTGCCCTGTACTTGAGAAACTGGTAATATCAGTTCCTGTTATTTGAGTTGTATATGCTGCATCTGAAAAGTACAAAACTTCAAAGTCTGCTGTGTTTTGACCATTTAATATATCTACTTCTCTATCTGTTAAATTAAAATTTGCTACGCCATCATTATCATCATCACACATTTTTAATGCTAATGGCATTGTAGCCGTAGGTTGAACAGCAAATTCTACTTCTATAGTGTCTTCCGCAACACAACCAGCCGATAAAATAGCTTCTACTTTATAATTCCCGTTTCCTAAATTCGCATTATAGGTTTGATTGATTTCTCCAACTATTTCAGCAAATCCTGTACCGTCATCATAATACCATTTATAAGTTGAGGCTGTTATGTTGGCGTCTAAAGGCACAGAAGTTCCACACGCAGCAGAGTTCGTTCCTGTCAAATAAGGCTCACCTAAATCTGCACCTAAGACAAAACTTCCTGCTTCTAAAAAAATTGCTGAATCCCAAGCAGAATCTCCTTGATCTGCAACTACTAATTTTATTTCATACA
>CAMZLV010000050.1 GCA_947311835.1 uncultured Lutibacter sp.
CTGCTTTTGGTTCTACTACAAAATCTTTAATATCTTTAAATTCGTAGGGTTCTTCAATTGTATGATTAAAGTCTTTGGCAAGAACTATCTTCTTTTATTATAAATTCTTTAGGTTTTGCCATACGTAAAGATACAATAAAATAACGACTTTACCTATTTAAATTGGTATAAACTGTAAATAATGTTAATACAAGTCCTAATTGAAGGAATAATCCAGAACTTTTTTGTAAATTGTTGATGTGCTTTTTTGTTTTCATAATCTTAAAGTTAAGATGTTAAAATTATGTTAACTACAAGAAATGTACCAAAAAAGAAAGAGTCCGCAATTGCGGACTCTTTTAATACTATATAAAGCGAAAATTTTTATTGAACGTCAAATGTAATAGGTAACATATATGTTACGTTTACTGGTCGTCCTCTTTGTTTTCCTGGAATCATTTTAGGCAATAAGTTAACAACACGTCTTGCTTCTTTTTCGAGGCGTTTGTGTGGTGCTCTTGCTCCTAATATTTGAATTCCTCCTGTTTTTGTAATTTTAAATTTCACGTAAATTTTTTGTTTTCCTGAAAGCCCTAATTCTCCTGCAAGGTCTCCATTAAATTTTCGTGCTACGTGTTTTCTTATTTTTTGATTTAAACAATCGCGTTTTTCTTTTTTTGAACCTTTACATCCTGGAAAAACAGGCACATCTTCAATAACCGCAAAGGCTACATCTTCAACAAATACTTCTTCCTCTTCTACTTCTTCTATTTCTTGAACTTCAACTTTTTCTGTTTCATCAGTTTCTGTTGTTTCTATAATAGTTTCTTCTACTTCTTCTTCATCTTCAACAATTTCTATTACTTCTGGCGCTGCAGCAGGAGCTTGTATCTCTATCTTTGGCTGTTCAATTTGTATTTCTTGAATATCTTCATCTTCTTCTTGTTCCGAAGTTACAATTGCTAGTGCGTTTGCAGATTTTTCAGATGTTTCACTTTCCATACCAAGATATACTGTTAATAACGTTAGTACTAAACCTAATTGCCAAAATAACCTTGTATGTCCTTCTAAGTTTGCTTTCTCGCTTTTTTTAATTTCCATGTTGAATAATATTAAATTATAGATTGCTAATGTAATAATTTTAAAATAAATTTTCCAAATAAAACTGGTTAAATAATTTTTTTAACTTTAAATACCGTGTCAAATAACAATATTGCTATGGTTATTCCTGTAGTATTTGCTAGTGCGTCTAAAAATTCTCCAGATCTATATATGGTTAATTTTGATTGTAATACCTCAATAATTATACCAAATATAACTATTACTACTCCTATCCATAGTTTTGTTTTAATACTGTTATGAGATTTTTTTATTGCTAATAGCCAACTTAGGGTTAATATAACATATGCTAAAGCGTGTAAAATCTTATCAAAATTACTGATGTCTATTTTAAACTCTTTTAATGGTGATAGACTCAAATAAATGATAACAATTGTGATAAATACAGCAATACTATAAGCGTTACGCCTCAATAAGTTTTTGATAGTCTTCTGCATTCAATAAACTTTCTAATTCTGATTTGTCAGAAATTTTAACTTTAATCATCCATCCGTTTTCGTATGGATCAGTGTTAACCAATTCTGGTTCGTCTTCTAATTTTTCGTTAAATTCAATTACCTCTCCTGTCATTGGAATAAATAAATCAGATACTGTTTTAACGGCTTCTACCGTACCAAATACCTCATCTTTATCTAATGTTTCGTCTAACGTATCAACATCTACATATACGATGTCTCCAAGTTCTCCTTGTGCAAACTCTGTAATTCCTATTGTTGCAATATCGCCTTCAACACGAATCCATTCGTGATCTTTTGTGTACTTTAATTCTGCTGGTATGTTCATTGTGTTTCGTATAAAATTTATGTCACAAAATTAGCAAAAAAGATGATTGAAAAAAGAATAATAGCGTAAAATACTTTTGTTTTATGATATTTAACTTAATCTAGACATTTGACTATTTTTTTTAGACGGAAGATGTTAGACTAAAGACATAAGACCGTTTCTCTTTTAGACGATAGACGTTAGACAATAGATACAAGACTGTTTATCTTTTAGACGGAAGATGTTAGACGATAGATACAAAACCGTTTCATTTTAAGATCTATGCTGATGCTTTTACTAAACATTAGCACTCCATTTTAATTACCTAAATTGTATCTAATTCTAAGACCTGTACTAAATGAATTTCTTGGAAATGATGTAGAAATTTTATAACTCGATGAGTTTTGATCGTAATAAAAAGATGCTGTTAAATTACGTGTCAAAGAATAATCGGCTAATAATTTTATTGCAAATAAGGTTTGTCCGCCAGTAATTTGATCATTATCTAAATCTACATCTCTTATTAACGTTTCATTATCTCTCAAAGAAATGTTTGCTTTAATATTCAAATCGCCTTTAAATGTTTGTTTTTTACCGTCAAATTTAAAGCGCATTTTCAAATCTTTAATTCGGTATCCAATTCCTACACTATATTCTTTACCTCTGATTTCGGTTAAAGTATTGTTATTGAAATTTAGATTTAATGCTCTATCTCTTTTTATCGAAGCGTTAAATGAAACCGAATTTTTCATCCTTAAATCTACTTTTACTAGTGGTGAAAATTCTTCAATTACATTTACATTTGACAACAATCTTTGGTTATAAAAATTTCCTGACAAATCTGTTAATGTAGGTTGTGCATTATCATACAATAAATTATTAGTAAAATTACTAATTGTATACGAAGAGCGATATCCGTGCGATACTGTAAAACTTTGAAAGCGTTTTTTAAACCATTTCATACGCATTAATCCTTTATAGGTTAATCTCCAATTAGGAAGTGGCACATCTCTAAATGCTGATGTTTTAACAGAACCTGCATCTTTTCCTGAATATGCTGCTATAAATGCAGGCAACATCACTTGCTGACTATTTGGACCAAAACCACTTATTGGCAATCCTGTTTGATCTGCCAATCGTTGTGATATTATAGCACGATTGTCTTTAAACTTTTGAAAAGTTGCATCAGCATTTTCTCCAAATGCTGTTTTAAGCATATTAAAACTCATACTGAAATTTCCTACTTCAGATATTGGATTGGTTTCAAAACGCGTTTGATTTAATGTCAAGTCATTAACTACATCTAACTGTTGAGAAACACTTTTGGTGTATATTTTATTGGCTTTTATTTCTAAATTAAAATCTCTGAATGGAAGTACATCTACAGTTATATCAAACTTATTATAATGTGTTTGTGAATAGGTACGATTATAATAAGGATCATCAGGATTTCCTCCTGGATCGTTTATGTTTCTACTTATTAACCATCCGTTTTCTAACGCTTTGTTTCTTATATCTATTTGACTTCCAAAAACAAATCCAAGTGATGGTGCTAGTTCTCCTGAGTAGTTATCTCTTCCTAAAAATCCTACTTCTGGCGTATATCCAGGCAATAAAATACCGTTGTTTTCTGAATACGTTATTCGTGCTTTTTTCACCATCATTAGCGCGTCCATAACTTTTTTACCAAATTTATTTCCTTTTAACATTTTTGGCTTTTTAATTTTCTTCTTGGCTTTTACTATTTTACCATCTTTTCCGATTTTTGGTTTTTTAGGTGCTTTTGGAATGATTCTTCGTTTTGTAAATAACTTGTTTAATTTGGTCGTTTTATATAATTTTTTAAAATCAACATCAACTGACAAGTTATGAGTGTTTGCATTTTGAATAGCATTACCTATTTTATCTACATATGATTTTGATGCTGCTTGCCAATCAAAATCTGCACTATACGCATAATCTGCTTTTATAAAGTTTAATAATGGTAGTTTGTCAATTGGTATTTTATAGGTTCCGTTTAATGTTTGATGATAATGTGATGGTCGTCCTAAGGTAAAGAAATTATCGAATAAAGCAATATCATCTGTAGTAGCAAAATCGTCATAAATATAACTATTTAGAGCTCTTAAATTAAACTGTAAAGACTTGGTTAAATTGTATCCTATGTTATAATCCCAATCAAACATAAAATTTCGCTGTTTTAGTGTTGGTAAAGGCGGTAATCCATCTACTAAACTTCTTGATTTTTGTTCGTTATAACTTCGTATTATATTAGAGTTAACCGATACTGTTGACGGCAATAAATTTAAATTAATATCTTTAATAAATTTTAAATATTTCTTTTTGGTTAAGAAACTCCAATTTTTAAAAGGTTCAATACTTTTTGATTTAAACGAGTAGTTATAATTAGCAGAGGCTCTTACGTTTTGATCTAAATATTTTTGAACATTGTAATCTTTATGCTTTGTTTCGTTGTATGCATACGAAACGGAAACGTTTTCAACATCATAAAAACGTTGTTTTTTCTCTGAATTTGTACGGTCTTTTCGAACATTAATTAAACTTATACTTCTTCGCTTTGTATAATCTGTTGATTTATCACTATTAGGGTTTATATTTTGTGCATCCTCAAACAGTACATCTTGATATTGCGCATCGTATTTTGGGTCATGCGTTTCTTCTGAAACACTGTAATTTAATGGTAATTGTATTCCCCATTTTTTTGGTAATAGTTTCCCTACACTTACGTTGGTTACTACGTCATATAGTTTTGTATCTTCTTGATTTCTTTCATTTACACGTTGTTCTATTCCTCCAAAACCAATAGTTTCCATTCTACCTGTTACTGATACATCAGCAAAATCAGCAAAATTTGCATCAGCACTTACTACAGCAGCCCAACCTCCATCGTTATCAAATTCAGAAGTACGCAATTCATTAAACCAAATTTCACCACTATGGAATGCATGAGTTGTGTTCTTTACTCCCAACATCATAGTACGGATATTTGATAAATTAGGATTACCCTTAACGCGTATTTGATATCCGTCTAAATCAGCTATTGGCGACACACTACCATATGCAGGATACACTTCGTTAGCAGGAACAGGTATAGCCTCTTGAAAACGAAGTAACTTTAATTTTCCTAGATTTTCAAGTATAATATCCATATTATTCGCCCAAATATCAGTAGGAGAAGTTGCTCCATGATCCGTAACTTTTAGTGGAAATTCTATTTGATAATAGTTATCATTTAAATCACTTCCTAAACGTATGATTGCTTCAAAATCATCATCTTCTAAATTGGTGTTTTTTACGTCTTCAAGGTGAATGAATAATTTTAATTTTTTGTACATACGCAAATCGATACTCACATTTTTATATACTGCTCTTGTTTGTCCTGATGGTAAATCGCGAACTTTTACAGAAAGTGATTGTTCGTTTTGGTATTGAATTTTTGTTGTTCCTTGTAATCTTTCTCTCACAATTCCTGGAGGTATTACATACGGAATTGGTGTTCTCGATTCGTTTTGTTCAACACTTACAACACCAACTTGAAAATTTTGCAAGTCTGTAGGGTTTAAAGTGGTAGGATTTGGGTTGTTAGTCTCATCTATTGTTTTTACATAGCGCCTCCAATCACCTCTAATTAGTTGTAATTCACCAAAACGCAATACTACAGGCATTTTAAATCCTGTCATAAACATACGCATAAAACGAATAGAACTAAAACCGCTCATTCCATTAATTACTTGGTCTGGCGTATTAATTGGCACTCTAAATTGTAACCATCTATAATTTTTTTGACTTCCATCGTCTAATATTACTGTTACATTTTTTTCATCAACTATGTGATTTTGACCTACTATTAAATCTGATGCCTTTAATGATACTCTATATTGATAATAACTTTCAATAGTATTCATTGTTTGGTCTTTATTAATATCTTCTACATCAGGATATGCTGTTGCTGATGTTGGATATGATTCACCTGATAAATTGGCTGTTGGTGAATTACCTTGCGTATTATTATAGTCTTTATAACGTGTTAAAATTGATGCGTTAGCTGTATCGTATTGACTTCCTCTATAGAAACGATAATTGTCTGATGATGGATCTGCTCCGAATGTAGATCCAAATAGCGCTGTTTCTTCGTCATCATTTAATCCATCAAAACCTATATCTTGATTTAGTCGTGCTGTATCTGTATCATCAAACGTATATAAAAGAGATTGTCCTGTTGGTATTTTTCCCCAAATTGTAGCATCTGTATTGGTTGCTCCTCCTTCTTCTGGCAAACCGTTTTCATATAATTTTCTACCATCTTTTAATACATCTTCTGAAATATTTCCAAGATTAAAATATAAATCCCCTACTTGATTTGCAGGATCTTGTGGGTTCACTCCTACTGGCAAACCTTCGTCTTGCGTTATCGAATATTCAGGATACGGATCTAGCATCCAAAATTGAATGTACTCTATATTTGCTTGTTCAAAATTGGTAACGGTTAAAGGTCTTGTAATTCCTCCCCATCTATTCTCAGGATCGGTAAATTTACCATCTATACCAACATTATTAGTGTCGTAATTATAACTTCCTCTTTCCGATGGATAAAATGCTAAATCTAACGAACGCAAAATTGAAGATTGTGTAATATCTAAATCTGTTGCAGGAAATAATTCGTCATACCTTATACGTCGTACTTCTGGTCTAGACAACTCTGCATCATCAATATTATCTGGTTGTAATGATCCTCCATAAAATAATTGATCAACTATATACCATGCTAATTTTCCTCTTTGTTTTCCATAATCTATCGATGGTGGCAAATTAGAATCATATATTGTATGAGGCGTACTTGCCAAGTGCCATTGCAAAGGCGTTTTTAATTCTAATGGTATTTGTGCGCCTTCAAAATCATCTATATAAGTTGTTGCTTCTCCTTGAAGTTCTACTTGTTTTGGTGAGCCTGGAATTAAGTAGGCGATATCACCTCTTATAGAAAAGTTTGATTCTACATCAGTATCTAGATTTGGCAAATGGTTTACCCATTTTGTAAACTGTGGTACTTTCGTTGCATAATCTGCTCGTAGACCGAAAATAGTATTGTTTATCGGTTCTGAATTGAACAATGTTTTTTGCGTCAAGGGCCTTTCTCTCAAGTTTAAAAGAGTTGCTCCTGCAAATAATTTATCAGAAAATTTATGTTCTATATCAACTCCAAAAAATCGTTTTGACTGTAAATTAAATACTGAATTATTTTCAACCGACACCTCTATTGGTGCATTAGATGCTTCTATTGAAGGATTAATGATTTTAACTCTTCCTATTTGATAATCCACAACATAATCAACTCCTTCAACCAATACTCTTCCTCCTGTTGTAACAGTAACAGAGCCTTGAGGCACATTAAATGCTCCTAAAGGTATACCTTCTGCTCCTTGTGATTTATAATATCCTTTTAAAAAATATTTATCTTTATTTTGATAGTTGTTTCTTGCTTGTGATTGTGTATTGCTATAGAGTTCATTAAAAATATATGGTGCATCATTTACATCTGTTAAAACTGCATTTAAACTTTCACCAAAAGGTTCAACGGTTGGGAAAATAATTACTCCTTTTTGAGAATCTACTGTTAAGCCTTCTACATAATCAAAATAACCATCTCCTTCTGGTACTGAAAATTGATTTTGATCTAGTATATCTACATTAAATATATTTAACAATGTTCTTTCTGACACGCCGACTGTATTGGCATTTTGAAGGATATTTGTTGGTACTCCTGTAGCATCATCACGATATAATAATTCTAATCTAAATCCATCTTGAGACATTTGATATGCACCTAATGAGTATATATTTTTCATCATTAAATCCCAAAGTGGAATAGTAGTATTTATGATTTCACTTCTCAGTAATTTTACTACTAAATTGTCTGGAGAAATAATTCCATCAGAAGTAAATTCCCCAACTTTATATACGTTTGTACTTCCTGTGATTGTATATTCATAAGCAACTGCTAATACATCAGACTCGCCTAATCTACGATTTAAGGAAATATACCCTAACTGCGGATGAAATTTATATTCATTTGGCTGTAATTTTCGAGCGTTTTCTAATACCGAATAATCATGACCTTGTGTTAATCCGAACGTTGTTAATGCAGCGCCAACGGTTGCAATAGATCTAATGGGATGTGGAATAGTTAGTAAACTTTGTAGGTTGTTTGCTTGATTTGAAGGGTCTTGTTGTACACCTGCCGATGGTGTAACTCCTGTTCCTGTAATATTAATTGGATTGTTTTCTCCTAAATCTGCTATAGCAACAATATTTCTAAAATCTTCTGTGGATGAGCGTCTATTAGTTATCCAAACTTCAACACGAGTAATGTTAATTTGACTATTGATAAGTGGATAATTTTGCAACGCATTATCATAATTATCTCTAAAGGCTTGTGATAAGAAAAAGTGTTTATTAGCATCATAATCAGTTGCTCTCAACTCAAATTCGTTAATTGTTGATCCTCCCTGCGCTGCAACTGTACGCGTTTGTGATTTTTGATTGGCAAAAACACTTGTAATGGTCGTTTTACCAAATTGTAATTTTGTTTTTAATCCAAATAAACTTTGAGCACCTGTAATTAATGAATTTTTAATTGGCATACTTACATTACCAACTTCTATTTTTTGTAAAATATCATCTTCACTAAATGCCAAATCTGGATTAAATTCTAACTTAACTAACTGCTGAAAATCAAAAGTAGATTGCGTATCATAATTTGCCATTACTTTTAACCTTGTACCAATTTTTGCATTAATACTTGCTGATATTTGTTGGTCAAAATCAAATGTAAAACTTTTCCTGTTTCGTTCTGATATATTTGGGTTTTCTATTTTTTGTGATAGTACTCCTAACTGCACCATAACATTTCCTTGTGGTTTTACCTCTATGGTATTTCCGCCAAAAATGGTTTCAAACAATCCTGATTTAACGTAATATGTTGGCAATAAGTCTTTTTGAGCATCTGCGCTTCCTTTCGTTTTTCCTCCTACTGCTTTTAGTTTTTCTTTAAAATGTGTTAATATATCTTGTTTCAACCTATATTTTCTATACTCTTCAGAAGTCATATATATTGGCTGAGACACATAATAATCGCCTATTTTTTCTCTAATAATATATTTTTGAAGTTCAGCATCATAGGTTACTTCTACTTCCGTAGGGCTATTTAAAATTAAATTTCCGCTTTGTGTATTGTTAAAATTATAGGGTAAATTTTGAATAGAGTCTGTCGCTACAGTTGCAAGTGAATCTTGTGCTGCTGTTGGTGGATTAAGACTTGGTGGAGTTTGTGAAAACAAAGATAATTGAGCCGTAAAACTCAAAATCAAAACACACAAAAACTTAGTTATTCTATTTTTCTTCTTCAATGTATTACAAATTTTTTAATGCTTGCTTAATCAATTTCTCAACACTTAATGTGCTATCTTCTTTTAAAATTCTGTCAATTACCCTTCCTGATTGCTTACTATTAAACCCTAAAACCTCTAATGCTGATAACGCTTCTTCTTTATTGGTATTGCTTTGAGACACCAAAACTTCATCAATTCCATACGTTTTAACAATTTTATCTTTTAAATCGATAATAACTCGTTGTGCTGTTTTTGCTCCAATACCTTTAACTGATTGTATTTTTGCAACATCAGATGATGCGATTGCTTGTTGTATTTCTTCAGTTGTCATTGATGATGACATCGTTCGTGCAATACTTGGTCCTACTCCTGAAACCGAAATTAACAATTTAAAAATTTCGCGTTCTATTTTACTCGCAAATCCATAAAGTGTATTTGAGTCTTCTTTTACTGACAAATAGGTGTATAAAAATACGGCTTCATCATCTGGAATATTAGAAAATGTATTTAATGAAATATGTGCTAAATACCCAACTCCATTACACTCTACAACAACATATGTTGGCGTTTTTTCTACTAATTTTCCTTTTAAATGAGTTATCATTCTTCTTACTTATTTTTCAAATATACTAAAATAGTATTATTTTTTTGATTTATTTTGAGCATCTATCACTGCTACTGCTGCCATATTTACCATTTCATCTACACTTGCTCCTAATTGTAATATATGTGCAGGTTTTTTCATACCAAGCATTATAGGTCCTATAGACTCTGCCTTGTATAATTCTTTCATCATTTTATAACTGATATTTGCCGATTCTAGGTTTGGAAATATCAAAACATTTACTTTTTTATCTACCAATTTAGAAAAAGGAAATTCTTTTTTTAGCATCTCAGAATTTAAAGCAAAATCTGCTTGTAATTCACCATCTACTACAACATTTGGGTAATATCTGTGAATGTATTTAATTGCTTCTCTAATTTTTTTTGTTGATTCTGTTTGTGATGCACCAAAATTAGAATAAGATAACATTGCGATATTTGGCTTCATCCCAAACATTTTAGCAACAGAACCTGTAAGTTGACATATTTTCGCCAATTGTTTTGATGTTGGATCTACATTTATTGTTGTATCTGCCAAAAACATTGGTCCTCGCTTGGTTAACATAAGGTTTGTAGCCACTACTCGCGTCACACCTTTTGCTGTTCCTATTAACTCTAACATTGGTTTTACAACCGCAGAATAATTTCTAGAATATCCAGTGATTAACGCATCAGCATCGCCCCCATTTACCATCATTGCAGCAAAATAGTTACGCTCTCGCATTAATTTTTGAGCATCTAACAGTTTTATACCATTTCTGTATCTTTCTTTCCAAAATATCTTTGCGTATTCACATCTTTTTTCTTTATTTTCTGGTAATTTTGGATCTATAATTTCTACTTCTGCCTTAAAATCTATTTCTTTTTTTAATTCTAAAATAATCTCTTTATTTCCTAATAAAATAGGAATTCCTATTCTTTCGTCATGTACAATATGTGCTGCTTTTAAAACATCTAAATGATCTGCTTCTGCAAACACAATTCTTTTAGGGTTTGATTTTGCTCTATTGTGTAATAAGCGAATGGTTTTACTTCCTGTTCCGAGGCGTTCCATCAATTGATCTCTATACTTATCCCAATCTTCAATTGGTTCTAATGCAACTCCTGATTCCATTGCTGCTTTTGCAATTGCTGGAGGTATTTCATATATTAATCGTGGATCAAATGGTTTTGGAATAATATATTCTTTTCCGAAGGATAAGTTAACCTCATCATACACTATATTCACTTGTTCTGGCACTGGATGCTTTGCTAAATCAGCAATTGCATGCACTGCAGCCAATTTCATTTCTTCATTAATTGCCGTTGCACGAACGTCTAATGCGCCTCTAAAAATAAACGGAAAACCGAGCACATTGTTTACTTGATTAGGATGGTCTGAACGACCTGTAGCCATTATAATATCTTTACGTGTTTTGATGGCTAAATCATATTTTATTTCGGCATTTGGATTTGCCATTGCAAATACAATTGGGTTTTTTGTCATTGATAGCAACATTTTTGGCGTCAAAATATCTGCTACTGACAAACCTATAAAAACATCTCTTCCTTCTACTGCTTCTTCAAGCGAATGGATATCAGTACTTGTTGCAAATTCTTCTTTTTCGGCTGTTAAATCAGCTCTATCTTTTCTGATAACGCCTTTGCTATCACACATTACAACATTTTCACGTTTTACACCTAATTTTAAGTACATTCGTGTACACGAAATTGCTGCTGCTCCTGCTCCATTGACAATTACCTTAACTTCACTCATCTTTTTTCCTGCAATTTCTACTGCATTTTTTAATGCTGCTGCAGAAATAATTGCAGTACCATGTTGGTCATCATGCATCACAGGAATATCCAACTCTTCTTTTAACCTTCGTTCTATTTCAAAGGCTTCTGGAGCTTTGATGTCTTCTAAGTTTATCCCTCCAAAAGTAGGTGCTATTGCCTTAACTGTTTCTACAAATTTATCTACATCTGTAGCGTCAACTTCAATATCAAAAACATCAATATCAGCAAAAATCTTGAACAACAATCCTTTTCCTTCCATCACAGGTTTTGATGCTTCAGGCCCAATATTTCCAAGTCCTAATACGGCTGTACCGTTAGAAATAACTGCTACTAAATTTCCTTTTGAAGTGTATTTATATACGTTGTTTACGTCTTTTTCTATTTCTAAACAAGGTGCTGCAACTCCTGGAGAATATGCCAATGCTAAATCTCGTTGCGTTGCATATTTTTTAGTTGGAATGACTTCAATTTTTCCTGGTTTAGGTTTTGCGTGATATAGTAATGCTTCTCTTCGTAATCGTGCCTTGCTCATATATATATAATTGAACTAACAAATGTACATATAAAATCTGTATTTTTACAGAAATTATTTTTTATGAAGATACAATTATTGTTTTTTGGAATTACAAGTGACATTACAGGTAAACGAGAAGATAGTATAGCTATTAACGAGAAAACTTCGGTTAAAAATTTAAAATCCTTACTGATTGAAAAGTATCCGAAATTAAAAAATTACGCAAGTTTTTCTATTGCTGTAAATACTGAATACGCTAATGATACGGTAATTATAAAAAATAATGATATCATAGCGTTAATTCCTCCTGTAAGTGGTGGATAAGAACTACGCTTCTTTTAAGTACTTTCTATCGATATAAAAAGTACCAAAAGGAAGAAGAGAGGCAATTAAAACGATAAAAAAAGTTTTACTATTCCACTTGTATTCGTTTTTAAGCAAAAAAGCTAAAACCACATAACCTACAAATAGTAATCCATGAGGCTTTCCCAACATTTTTACATATTGAGGGTCATCTCCAAAATACTTAATTGGCACTGCTACAAAGAGCAATAATAAATAAGAAACTCCTTCTAAAAACGCTACTACTCTAAATAATTTTTCCATTACTTTTCTACTTTATATTGATTTATTAAATCCTTTAAAAAGAACTAATTTATATTCATTTTAATTAAAGCGCAAATATACATCTTGATTTATTAACTTTGTGCCAAATCACCAAAATTTATATATGCTAAAGAACGCATCCATAAAAATTACATCTAAAAAATTAAATTTACAAGAATGTTATGATTTTGTACAAGATGATTCGTGTGGTGGAATTGCACTTTTTGTAGGAACTGTTCGCAATAAAACACAGCAAAAAGAAGTGACCAACCTTGATTTTTCTACTTATAAAGAAATGGCAATCAAAGAAATAGAAAAAATAGCCATAAAATCATTAAAACAATTTGACATTTTAAAAATTGTCATTCATCATGCCGTAGGAAATTTAAAAATAGGTGAAATTCCTGTAATTATTGCTGTTTCTTCTGCGCACAGAAAAGCAGCGTTTTCTGCTTGCCAATTTGCAATTGATACCTTAAAAGAAACCGTTCCTATCTGGAAAAAAGAACATTTTGTTGATGGTGAAGTATGGGTGAATTCAACTCCTTAATTAAAATGAAAGAAACGAGAATTAATAAATATTTAAGTGAAGTTGGCTATTGCTCACGTAGAGCAGCCGATAAATTAATAGACGAAGGTAGAATAACCATCAACGGTAAAATTCCTGAAATGGGAACAAAAATTACCAAAAATGATGAAGTTAGAGTTGATGGAAAACTACTATCAAAAAGCGAAGAAAAACCTGTATATATTGCCTTTAACAAACCCAAAGGAATTGTTTGTACAACTGATACTAAAAGAGAACGCAACAATATTATTGATTATATCAATTATCCAACGCGAATTTTCCCTATCGGAAGATTAGACAGACCAAGTGAAGGTCTGATTTTTTTAACCAATGATGGTGATATCGTAAACAAAATATTACGTGCAAGAAACAACCATGAAAAAGAATATATTGTAACTGTAAACAAAGAAATCACTGAAGATTTTATCAAAAAAATGGGAAATGGTGTGCCTGTTTTAAACACATATACCAAAAAATGTTTGGTAGAACAATTAAGTGAAAAGCAGTTTAGAATTATATTAACACAAGGTTTAAACCGTCAAATTAGAAGAATGTGCGAGCATTTTGATTACCGTGTTATAAAATTAAAACGCATCAGAATTATGAATGTTTCGCTAGATATCGCTACAGGAAAATGGCGCGATTTAACTACTGACGAACTCAAAGAAATCAATCGATTGGTTGCAGATTCTAAAAAAACCCATGAACTAGAATCTTAGATACAATAATGTCAATTCAAGTAATTTTATGATTGAAATGAATAGAGTTGTGTTGAGAATTAATTGCTATAAAAAAAACTTCTCGATACATTTTGTTTCCGTTATCACTTCAACAAAACACTCGAAGTGATGATGAATAATTAATCGATGCGTAGAAATTTAATCTGATTTTTTCACGATATTTAATATGACTTCTTCATACTGTATTAAATCACAATCTAAATGCGCGTATTTTCCTTCAAAATTTGTTCTAATTTTTTCAATCTTACCTCCTTTTAAACAATAACCGACATTTGGCTTAACTCCCTTAAACGCACCTTTTAATTCTAAATTACCATTATAAATAAATGTTTGAGGAACAATGTTTAGTTTAGTCAATTTATTAAATAGCGTTTTATTATAATCAAAATAAAACTCAAAAGGCCACTCATTTTCAGCAATCATTTTCAAGGCTTTTTTTCGCCTGTATTTTGGTTCAGTAGAAATAACTATTATTGACTTATTAATATAAATTCTGTATATTTACCCTTTAAAATTAAGGATATGGAACAATTTAAAGGTAAAAATATACTAAACTTTGTAAAAGAACTGCCAAATGACGA
>CAMZLV010000051.1 GCA_947311835.1 uncultured Lutibacter sp.
GATGCAGCCAAACTATTAGAAAAACAACTAGCAGAATGTGGTGTAAAAGCAAAAGGATATCAATCAAATGCTGCTGATTTTGATGCAGCACAAGAGTTGGCTGCAGAGGTTTTAAAAGAATTTGGAAGTATCGATATTTTAGTAAACAATGCAGGAATTACTAAAGACAACTTATTAATGCGTATCACTGAAGATGATTTTGATAAAGTAATAGAAATTAACCTTAAATCGGTATTTAATCTAACCAAAGCAGTTATAAGACCAATGATGAAACAACGCAATGGATCAATTATTAATATGAGTTCGGTTGTTGGATTAAAAGGAAATGCAGGTCAAGCAAATTATGCAGCATCTAAAGCAGGAATTATTGGCTTTTCAAAATCGGTAGCCTTAGAATTGGGTTCGCGAAATATACGTAGTAATGTAATCGCTCCAGGATTTATAGAAACAGAAATGACTGCAAAACTTGATGAAGAAACAGTTAAAGGTTGGAGAAACGCGATTCCTTTAAAAAGAGGAGGAACTCCAGACGATATCGCTAATGCTTGTGTATTCTTGGCATCAGATATGAGTGCGTATATTACAGGACAAACCATTAGTGTAGATGGTGGAATGCTTACCTAATAGCATATTTTAAACAACTAAGAAACGATTATTGTGTAGTAGTCGAAATCAAATTTAATGACAACAGAAAATATAATTTATATAATTGGAGCAGCAATCATAGCAATATTGATTGCTGCTTTTCATTATTATTTTAAATCAAAAAACAACGAGAAAGTTAATTTACTACTAACTTTTTTACGTTTTTTAAGCCTGTTTTCATTGTTTTTATTACTGATAAACCCAAAAATTGAACAAAAAATTATTAAAACGATTAAGCCAAATTTAGTCGTTGCAGTAGATAACTCATCGTCAATAAAGCATTTAAAACAAAGTGAAAACGTTATCAATTTGGTAAATAAATTGAAAGAAAATAAAGCGTTAAACGCGAAATTTAATATTGATTATTTTTCCTTTTCGGATGAAGTTCAACTACTAGATTCGTTAAATTTTGATACCGATAAAACCAATATTTCAAAACCGCTTAAACAGTTTAACGAACTGTATAAAAACGCCATATCGCCAATTGTTTTACTAACTGACGGAAATCAAACTTTTGGTACTAATTTTGAATATCAAAAAATAAAAAACCCTGTTTATTCAATAGTTGTAGGTGATACAACCAAATTTTCGGATTTGAAAATAACGCAACAAAATGTAAACCGTTATACCTATTTAAAAAACAAATTTCCTGTAGAAACCTTTTTAAATTACCAAGGAAATAAAAAAGTAAATGCAACTTATTCTGTTTTTGAAGGAAAACAAAAGGTGTTTACTAAAAATGTTACTTTTTCAAAAGATAATAATGCGCAAAATTTCTCATTTTATTTACCTGCATCTGAAGTAGGAACACATTATTACACTTCTAAAATTAGTTATCTTTCGAATGAAAAAAACAAGATAAACAACACAAAAAACTTTGTTGTAGAAGTAATTGATGAACAAGCAAATGTATTAATACTATATTCTTTTTTACATCCAGATGTTGGTGCGTTAAAAAAATCAATAGAACGTAATAAGCAACGTAAAGTAACGCTTAAACAAATAGGAAGTGAAGTAAAAGTTAATGATTATCAGTTGGTTATATTGTATCAACCAACAAAAACCTTTGAGCCTATTTTTACTGAAATAGAAAATGAAAATAAAAATTTTATAATAATTACAGGTTCAAAAACCGATTGGAAATTTTTAAATAAAGCACAAAATTATTTTACAAAAAATGCGATTAATCAAACAGAAAATTACGTTCCAGTATTCAATCAAAATTACACCACTTTTGTTACTGATGATATTGGTTTTAGTGATTTTCCGCCTTTAGTAGATGCCTTTGGTGAAGTAAAATTTAACATACCATATGAGCGTTTGCTTTTTCAAAAAATTGGAAGTTTTGCAACCGAAAAACCATTATTGGTAACTTTTGAAAACAACAATAGGAGAGGAGCAGTATTATTTGGCGAGAATAGTTGGAAATGGCGTATGACCTCAAAATTGAGCAGTAAATCCTATGAAGATTACGATAGTTTCATAGGTAAAATCGTACAATATTTATCTTCAAATAAAAAAGAAGAGCGACTTTTAATTGATTATAAATCATTTTATTACGCTAATGATGAAATAAAAATATTGGCTACTTATTTAGATAAAAATTATCAGTTTGATGCCAATGCAACAGTTTGGTTATCAATCAAAAATAAAAAAACAAACAAACGTACACGTTTCCCTTTTTTGTTGAATGGTACACGATATAAAGTGTCACTATCTGATTTGAAGAGTGGTGATTATAGTTTTATAGTAACTGTTGATAATCAAAATACGAAAGTAAGCGGAAGTTTTAAGGTTTTAGATTTTAATGTAGAGCAGCAGTTTGCAAATTCAAATTATCAAAAGTTGACATTTATCAGTAAAAAAACAAACGGAAAGATTTATTTTGATAATGCTGTAACAAAATTGGAAAAAGAACTACTAATAGATAAACGATTTGTTTCCGTTCAAAAAAGCGAAAACAAAATCAATTCAATGATAGATTGGAAGTGGTTATTAGCAGTAATTATTCTATCTTTGAGCATAGAATGGTTTATCAGAAAATATAGAGGCTTAATTTAATCGCAAATAGAAACTTCAGATACGCACAGTATTAACTAACTTAAAAAAAACTAAAAATGGCACAGCAACCACAATTACAATTGCCAAAAGGATTATTTGGTATAATTTTTATAGGAATTATAGGGATTATCTTTTTATCAAAATCAACAGCAACAATTAAAGGAGGAAATAGAGGAGTACTTTATAAAACTTTTGGAGAAGGAATTGTAACTGATCAACCTGCATTAGATGAGGGTTTTCATATTATTGCACCATGGAATAAAGTTGATATTTATAATGTACGTCAACAAAATTTATTTATGGAAGATATGGAAGTATTATCTTCTAACGGATTGGAAATTAAATTGGATTTATCAGTATTATATCAGCCAAGAGTTGAAGAATTAGGTTTATTGCATAAAACAAAAGGTAAAAATTATGTTGATGTTGTGATTATTCCTGAAATACGTTCAGCAGCACGTAGTATAGTTGGTCGTTATACTCCAGAGCAGTTGTATTCTAGTAAAAGGGATGCTATTCAACAAGAAATTTTTGAAGAAATTAGAAGAAAAACCGTAACGCAACATGTACAGATAAATGATGTACTTGTTAGAGATGTAACATTACCGCCAACAATTAAAGACGCTATTGAACGTAAATTAAAACAAGAACAAGAGTTCTTAGAATATGAATTTAGATTGCAAAAAGCGAAAAAAGAAGCCGAAAAACAACGAATTGAAGCACAAGGAAAAGCAGATGCAAATAGAATACTGAGTGCCTCTTTAACTGATAAAATATTGAGAGATAAAGGTATTGAAGCAACATTAAAACTTTCAGAATCTCCAAATTCTAAAGTAGTTATTGTAGGTGGAAAAGACGGAATGCCTTTAATACTTGGTAATAATTAAACTTTATAAATATTAAAAAAAAGGCTGTTTGAAAAGTGTCATGCTGAATGAAATGAAGAATCAGCAAAAAGGATAATTAATTTATTATCAAGCAATTGAGATTTTTCTGCTACGCTCAAAATGACAAATAAAGACTTTTCAGACAGCCTTTTTTATTTCATTAAATGAAGATTTTTTGCTTTTTTAAAGTGAATTATCTTTGTTAACGAAAACATATTCGTATTGACTATATTTTCAGTTGTTAAATTCAAGTCTTCTATATAAGTTTTGTACGAAAAATCAGAACGAAAGCCAATACGATTACTAAAAGATTTTACCATTTTTTCGAGCAATAAATAATTATTGTTTTTGGCATTGCTAAAGTGATTGACTATAAAAATTTCGCCATCTTCTTTGCATATTCGTAGTGCTTCTTTTAGTAATTTTTCAGGATTTGGCGTAACAGAATAAATATACATCAAAACTACTTTGTCAAAATGGTTATCATTAAAAGTAGTGTTTTCTCCATTCATATTATATAGTTTTAACTGAATGTTTGGATTTTTATCACCTTGTTCTTTCGCTTTTTTAAGCATTTTGTCTGAAAGATCAATTCCAGTTACTTCAATGTGTATGTTTTTAGGAAAACTATTGAGTGATAAGCCTGTTCCGATACCAAATTCGATGATTTTATCACCTTCTTTTGGCTTCATTAATTGAATGGATTTCTTCCTTCCAGATTCAAAAACTTTACCGAATAGTATATCATAAAACGGCGCATAATTATTGTAAACTTTAGAAACATTATTGGTAGTCATAGTATAAAAAGCAATAATTATTCTTTTTTCCTTTTTGTGCTTCCTTTTTTAAGAGCATTGTGTTTATCATAGCATTCTAAAACAGCTTCAATTACTTGAATATCACTTGCTTTTTTAATAAAATAATCAGAATAATTACAATCGCTAAGCAATTCGTCTAGTTCGCTATGGCTTAATTCAAGGTATTCAAGCATTATTTCTCTATTAGCCTTTTTGTCAAGCATTTCACGTATTGCACTATCATTCTTGAGTTGTTTGAGTTTTTTGAGTTGCTTTGGTTTTTTACCAAATAAATTATAAACAAAATCAATAGGATGAAAAATGGCATCAACTGGCGAGTTATATTCCCTTTGTCTAGGTTTACCAACTTCATATGTTTGAGGAAGTCCATTTATATGTATACGTGTGTATTTATCTTTAGGTACATTTTTAGCGTCAATTTCTAAAACACCTATAAGTTCAATAGATTTAACTTTAACTTCAGCAATTTGTTCTGCTTTTTCATAAAGTGAAATTTCTAACTCATTTCCTTTTAATAAATCATTTGTAATTTTAATTTTTACAGATTGAAATCCTAAGTGAGAAAACATGATAGTATCATTAATTTTTGTAGGAATAACAAATGAACCATCATTTTGACTAATCGTTCCTCTAACAGAGTTTAAATTAAATATATGAGCGCCTTGTAAGGGTTTCTTATCAAAACCATTAACCAAAACACCTTTTAAATCTACAATCGAATTTAATTGAGTAACTTTTAATGTTTTTTTGGTTTTAACTTGTGAAAAACCAACTAAATTAACGCATAATAACGCTAAAAAGAATATATTTTTAAGCATATGCAAGTATAAGGAATATTTTATTGTAAAAAGTTAAAAGAATTGTAAAAAGAAAAAATCTGTTAAAAGTAAATTTCTTTAACAGATTTTATTTGTGCGCGTAACTGGAGTCGAACCAGCACGTCCTAGTGGACACAAACCCCTCAAGCTTGCGCGTCTACCAATTCCGCCATACGCGCCAATTAATAACAATTTTAAACAAAAAAAGTCAAGTAAAACTCAACTTTTTAATGCTTATAAATCTTTTAATTTAGTTAGTTTTTTTAAAGTAAACTTTTTTATCTAACTGTTGTGACTTGGCTGGGGCTCGAACCCAGGACCACCTCCTTAAAAGGGAGGTGCTCTACCAACTGAGCTACCAAGTCATTCTTTTTCCTTTTAGCGAGTGCAAATATACTAGCTATTTTTAATATCACAAACCAATTTTTATAAAATTTTTGTGTACGTTTATATTATAATTCAAAATAGTCATTTAACATCATA
>CAMZLV010000052.1 GCA_947311835.1 uncultured Lutibacter sp.
AACGTGTCGCTGCCGCTAGGGCTCATTTTAAACTTCTTCGATTTTAAAAATCACAATGAAGATAAAATCGAAAAAGTTGAAAATGTAAAATTCAGACAGAGTTTAATTTACACTCCCAATAACTCCTCGACTACACTTATTAAATTACTTTTTATAATACGTATTCCAACTACTAAACTTACTTCTTGCAGTATCAGAAGGAAACTTCATCTCTATTGCCTTTAGTTTACTATCAACTTTCATTTTCAATAAAGTAATCGAATCGTTTGATTTGTTTTTAGTAAAAATAACGTACACTTCATTACCTTTAGTTCCAATCCATTTATTCTCATTTGCAATTAAAGTATCACGTTTAATCGTATATTTCATCACCATAGGACCATTCATAACATACTGAATACTATCAGCACTTACAATATAGTCTACTTTTGCAGACATACCACTTCCCATTTCAAAACTACGTGACCAACTTCCTAAAAAAGGATTGACAGTTGACTTAGAGTCATTTACCTCTACAGGTTTATTCACTTTATTTTCTTTACAATTAAAAAGCAACAAAGTAAATGCTATTAAAATTAGTATTGTTTTTTTCATAAATATTATCTTTATAAACACAAATCTACTAAAATAAAGGTATTTATTTTAGTAGATTTAGTAAATTTGGCTTTTAAACAATTAATTTTCAATCAAAACAATGAAGAAAGTACATTTATTATCTTTTCTACTTGTGTTTACACTTTTAATTTCATGTAAGATACAAGAAGAAAAAAACGAAGAAAAAAAACCAACTGCAAAAGCAGAAAGCACATTTGTAGAGCAGTTTGCAGACACTAAAATATTAAGATACGATATTCCGCAATGGGATAAATTATCCTTACAACAAAAAAAATTAGTCTATTACTTAACACAAGCAGGATTAAGCGGTAGAGATATTATGTATGACCAAAACTACCGTCATAATTTAAAAATACGTAGAGCCTTAGAAAACATTTACACATCATATAAAGGTGATAAATCTTCTGACGATTGGAAAGCATTTGAAACCTACTTAAAAAGTATTTGGTTTGCGAATGGTATTCACCATCATTATGCTAATGATAAATTTAAACCAGCTTTTTCTAAAGAATATTTTGATACTCTTTTAAAAGAAACAAACACAACTTTAACTGGTGAAGCATACGAAGTTATATTTAATGATGCTGACGCAAAAAAAGTAAATTTAGATGCTAAAAAAGGCTTAATTAAAGGTTCTGCTGTTAATATGTATGGTGCTAATGTAACTGCTGAAGATGTTGACAATTTTTACGCTAAACTATCTGATCCAAATGATAAAACTCCTGTTGAATTAGGTTTAAACTCTCAATTGGTTAAAAAAGATGGAAAAGTATTTGAAAGAATCTATAAAAGTGGTGGTTTATATGGCGCTGCTATAGATAAAATTATCTTTTGGTTAGAAAAAGCAAAAGGAGTTGCAGAAAACGAAAAACAAGCCGAAGCATTTGATGCACTAATCGCTTATTTTAAAACAGGTGATTTAGAAAAATGGAATGAATACAATGTACTTTGGGCTACCAATACAGAAGGAGATATTGACTATATTTTAGGATTTATTGAAGTGTATAACGACCCTAAAGGCTATAGAGGTTCTTATGAATCAATCATCGAAATTAAAGATTTTGAAATGTCTAAAAAAATGGCAATTGTTGCAGAAAACGCACAATGGTTTGAAGACAATTCATCTATAATGGACGGACATAAAAAGAAAAATGTAGTTGGAGTTTCTTACAAAACAGTTAATGTAGCAGGAGAATCTGGTGACTCTTCTCCATCTACTCCTATTGGTGTAAACTTACCTAATAATAACTGGATTCGTGTTGTACACGGTTCTAAATCTGTTTCTCTTGGAAATATTATTGATGCATACGGAAAATCTGGAGGAAGTGGACGCTTAAAAGAATTTGCTTTAACAGATGAAGAAGTAGAATATGAAGAAAAATACGGTAAAATTGCCGACAAACTACACACAGCACTCCACGAAGTTATAGGACACGCTAGTGGACGTATTAATGACGGAATTGGACAACCAAAAGAAACTATGAAAAACTACGCTTCTACACTTGAAGAAGCACGTGCCGACTTAGTTGGTTTGTACTATTTACCAAACAATAAATTAGTAGAAATGGGCATTTCTCCTGATGCAAAAGGAGTTGGAAAAGCTGCTTATGATGGTTATATTCGCAACGGAATGATTACACAGTTAGTTCGTTTAGAATTGGGTAATGATATTGAAGAAGCACATATGCGTAACCGTCAGTTAATTGCGGCTTGGGCATTTGAAAAAGGTGCGAAAGACAATGTAATCGAAAAAGTAAAAAAAGACGGTAAAACGTATTTCAAAATCAATGATTACGACAAATTACACGAATTATTCGGTCAACTATTACGTGAAATTCAACGTATAAAATCTGAAGGAGATTTTGAAGCAGGAAAACACTTAGTTGAAACATATGGAGTGAAAGTAGATCAAGCATTACACAAAGAAATACTTGACAGAAACAGTCAATTTAAAGCTGCTGCTTATGGTGGTTTTATAAATCCTGTATTAGTTCCTACAACTGACAAAGATGGAAATATAACTGATGTAAAAGTTACACAAGCAAAAGGATTTGCCGAGCAAATGCTAGATTACGCAAAACGCTATACTACGCTTCCTGATGTAAACTAACTTTTTGTTAAAAAACATTCTAAAAATGTCATTTTGAGTAAAACCAAGAGTCTCTTATCTTTTTGTTTTCCAAAATGACATTTTTTAATTTGATTAAATACTTTTTTATCCTTTTATTAGTTATATCATTATGAAAAATTATTTTTACGTACTTGTCTTTTTAACATTATTCTCTTGTTCTAACCAACAAGAAACTGTTGAAAACAAAAAAGCAATTTGGATAACCGAAGCGTTATCATCAATAAAAAACAACGACTATCCAAACATAAAAGGTGTTGCTTGGTGGCACGAAAATTTTGATAATTCTAAACTTCGATTAGACTCTTCTCCAGAAAGTTTACAAGCCTATAAAAATAATATCGACAGTCCGTTTTTTAAAAGCCAACTAACATTTAGCAATAACAAACTTAGTATTCCTACAAACGGAGTTTATCATGGTGCTTTTCCAGATTTTGGAGGCGAAGAAAGTAGTGTAACGACACAACGCATAACTAATTTTGAAAATCTTATACAAAAAGAAATTGCTTGGGCTTATTTTTCTGATAATTGGCTAGACAATCTTAGTTTTCCGTATGATGAAGTCACAACCATACACAATGCAGGTAAAACACCTTTTGTTAGAATGATGGCGCGAAGTGATTTTGAAGAGGCTGGAGTTGACCCAACTTATTCAATGCAAAACATTTTAAATGGCGTTTTTGACATGCAACTAAACGCTTGGGCAATAGAAGCAAAAAATATTGGATATCCATTGTTAGTTGAGTTTGGAACTGAAGTAAATGGAAATTGGTTTCCTTGGAACGGTCAATATAATGGAGGAAGTATTACTACCAATTACGGCAACAATTCTCTTGCCGATGGTCCTGAACGTTTTAGAGATGCTTACCGATATATTATTGACATTTTTAATGCTAATAATGTTACTAACATCACTTGGTTTTTTCATATTGATGCGTATAGTGAGCCAAATGAAGGTTGGAATAGCATTGAAAACTATTATCCTGGAGATGATTATATTGACTGGATTGGCGTTAGTGTATACGGCCCTCAAAGCCCAAATGAAGACTATCAAAGTTTTACTTCTATTTTAGATGAAGCCTATCCAAAAATAACAAGTATGACTTCAAAACCAATTGCAGTACTTGAATTTGCAATTACAGAAATAGAATAAATTTATTGATTATTGTTCTTTTTAGACGTTTACTTTTATCGCGCAATTATGCAGCATAAATAAGTAAAGAAATAAACGCTTGTTCATCAAAATTTTCCAGTGAATTTAGTTGTAATGACCGAACCTTTTTACGTTTATTATTGTCTTCAAAATTCTTATATTTTTTTTTAACAATACGCCTTGCATAAAAGCAACATCTACATAATTAGTCCCTTTTAGAACGTTTAAATATAATAACGGTTTTTTAGTATGATAATAAAACGGAATCTTATAACTATACTTCTACTCTATTTATGGCAACGTTCTTTTAATTACACTCCGCACATATAGCATAATAGATTGATATGGCTCTACTTGATTAAAAAGATAGTTTTCTACAGGATTCATAAAACAAATATAAATTTTATTTGTGTAAACTAAATTTTATATTAACTTTGCATTTCAAAGTACTTTTATTATGAGCGAAAAAGATTATTTAAAAGACATATCGGCAATTAAAAATATGATGAATAAATCATCTAAGTTTATTTCATTGAGTGGACTTTCTGGTGTTTTAGCAGGAATTTATGCGCTGATTGGTGCGTATTTAGCAAAATTTATAGTTGCAAATTACAACTATATGAGTCAGCAAAGAAACGTAATGAACGTTAATGAAATTCAATTTAAACTGATATTAATTGCGTTAATTGTGGCGTTTTTATCGATAATAACTGCATTTTTATTAACTAAAAAGAAGGCTAAACAACAAGGTGTAAAAATTTGGGATGCCACAATAAAACGCTTGCTTTTCAATTTTTTAGTGCCACTTGCAACTGGCGGTATTTTTAGTTTAATACTATTAAATCAAGGCTTTTATGGTTTCGTTGCTCCTGCAACATTGATTTTTTATGGTTTGGCATTATTTAGTGCGAGTAAATACACTATTGGAGACATTAAATATCTTGGAATTGCTGAAATTATTCTTGGACTCATTTCTATGAATTATATTGGCTATGGACTGTATTTTTGGGCTGTTGGTTTTGGTATTTTGCATATCATTTATGGCACCTTAATGTATTTTAAACACGATAGAAAATAGCACTTTGAAAGACATCCTAAAAAATATAAACAAAACATTTGACCATCGAGTACGGCTCGGTATTATGTCTGCACTTGTAGTGAATGATGCGGTAGATTTTAGCACGCTTAAAGAACTACTTGGCGTTACTGATGGTAATCTTGCAAGTCATTTAAAATCACTTGAAAAAGAAGAATATATAACCATAGAAAAACAATTTATAGGTCGTAAACCTAATACAAAATACAGTGTAACAAAACTCGGAAAACAAGCGTTTAAAAAACATATAAACGCACTCGAAAAATTAATAAATAAACAATAAAACTATTTTTTTAATCAGTTACTTTGAAATACAAAGTACTTTAAAACACGTAATCATGGAACAAATAAAAACAGAAAGCAGATTATCAAAACTTAAAGCATCAACAACTGTTAGAATGCTAATGATTGGATTTTTAATATTGGTATTAATGATACCCTTAACGTATATCAAATATTTAATTATTGAACGTGCTGAAAGACAAGAATCAGTCATAAATGAAATCAATGAAAAATGGGGAAAAGAAGTACTTCTTTATGGTCCTATTTTAAAAATTCCATATAAAACGTACACTAAAACAACTTATAATAAAGGAAAGAAAAATGAATATACAGAAACAGAAGAAATTATCAATTATGGCTATTTTTTTCCTGAAAAACTAAATGCGAAAACAACGGTTAATCCAGAGAAAAAACATCGCGGAATTTATACTACAGCCGTTTATAAAACTTCAATGGAAATAAATGGTTCGTTTACAAAACCAAACTTTTCAAGTAAAGAGATAAAAGACAAAGACATTCTTTGGGATAAGGCAAAAATCATCATAAAAACTTCAAATTTAAAAGGTATAAACAATTTGGTTACGATTGATTTTAATAAAAACACTTACTCATTTATGCCAAAATATAAAGTTCAAAACAATCAATACAATTCTGATATTGTACTGCATAAATTGGAAAGTACAAAAATTTCTATACATGATATGCCAATAAAAAATAGCGCTAATTTTAAAATAAATATCAGTGTTAACGGAAGTGAAAGCATAAGAATTGTTCCGATCGGTAAAGAAACTACAATGAATATCAAATCAGATTGGAATGATAAAAGTTTTATTGGAAATTTTCTCCCTTATGATAAAGGAGAAACCAAAACAAGTTTTGATGCAAAATGGAAAGTATCTCAAATAAATAGACCTTTCTCTCAACAATTTTTTAATGGAATACCTGATTTAAAAGAATTTGCTTTTGGCGTAAATTTTATGATTCCTGTAGATCAATATCAACAAAGTGAACGCTCAGCAAAATATGGATATTTAGTAATTTCGTTAACCTTTTTAATCTTCTTTTTAATACAAAGTTTAAGTAAAATAAATATACATCCATTTCAATATTTAATGATTGGTCTTGCACTAACAATGTTTTACACCTTACTAATCTCAATATCAGAACATAGCAATTTTTTAAATGCCTATTTGATAGCAAGTATTTCCGTTATAGGATTAATTACGTTGTACGCTAAATCCATTTTAAAAACATTCAAATTTCCATTTTTCATATTCATCTCTTTAACAACACTTTACACCTTCATATATGTCATTATACAATTAGAAAATTATGCATTATTAGTTGGTAGTGTTGGTTTGTTTTTAATACTTGGAAGTGTTATGTATGCTTCAAGAAAAATTGATTGGAATTAATAATCTAAACCTCACGAGTTTTAAAAACTTGTGAGGTTTTAAAACATCTTCAAAATGAAAAAAAATAAGATCTATATTTCTATAGCAACACTCAGTATTTATTGCATGCTACTAATTTTATTTAGAGTCAAAATAAGTAATTCCTTTTTCTATTTATTTTTAGTATGGAATCTCTTTCTTGCATACATTCCTTTGATAATATCAACTATCATAAAAGAAAAAAAGTCTATTAAAAGTAAAAGAATAAAATTTTGGAGTTTATATACTCTTTGGTTGATTTTCTTACCAAATGCACCTTATATCATAACTGATTTTGTGCATTTACAACAAGGTACTGCAATGCCTTATTGGTATGATCTACTACTATTAAGCGCTTTTGCACTCAACGGAATGGTACTTTTTTATATTTCGATAAATGATATGCATAAAATCATACAACAAAAATTTTCAACTAAAAAAGCATGGTTTTCTACAGCAAGCATCTTCTTTTTGTGTGGATTTGGTATGTATCTCGGACGCTTTTTACGTTGGAATTCTTGGGATATTATTCACAAACCGCAACTTTTATTTAATGATATTGCAATTCGGTTTTTATATCCACTTCAACATCCTAAAACTTGGGGAATTACAATTGGATTTGGTATCTTTTTTACAATTAATTTTTATATATTTAAATCATTAACTCCTAAAAATGAATTCAAGAATAACATTTGATATACGAAATTTCATACTCTTTTTACTATTACTCATTACTGAAATAATTATAGCATTGTATGTAAAAAACAGGTTTATACGCTATGTTTTTGGCGATTTTTTAGTCGTAATCTTGATGTATTATTTTTTCAAGAGTTTTATTAAATCAAAACCAATTTATATAGCAATTGGATGTTTGATAATTGCTTATACTGTAGAATTTTTACAATTGGTTGATGTGTTAAAAATGCTAAACATCCAAAAAAACACCTTTACTAATAGTGTGTTAGGAACTACCTTTAGTTATTCTGATTTGCTAGCATATACAGTCGGTATTTTATGCGTATTAATGATTGAATCCAAAAAAATTAAGTCGTTTTTTTGATTTCATGAATTAAATATTCCAAACCATTGAGTTTTAATTCATACACCAAGCCAAGCATCATACCAAGTTTTCCTTTCGGAAATCCTTTGGCATGATACCAAACAATATAATATTCAGGCAAATCAATAAGAAATCGACCCTTAAACTTGCCATAAGGCATTTTGGTATGCGCCAAATCAATTAAAAACTGTTTGTTTTGAAACATTTAATTTTGTAAATAAACACATAAAACACCACAACTAAGTACTCAATACTCCCTACTCTCTACTCTCTACTCTCTACTCTCTACTCTATACTCTCAATACACTACTTCCCATCAACATAATCTTGCAAATACGAAAAACGCTCCGTTAAACTACCCTCTTTAGTCATTTGTGCACGATGCAAAACGCCACTTTCATCATTATCAAAAAATGAAGGAATCACATATTTAGCAAAATTATTTCCAAAACCAACAGAAGCATCATTTGGCAATTCGCAAGGTAAATTATCAACCGCCATTACAGCAATTACATCTTCTTTTGTGTAGTCATCTTCTTTTTCTGTCTTCGGATTATAACCATACACAGGATCTGCAATTGTAGAAGGTTGAATAGTACAGGCTACTGGACCATCAATATCACAACTAATATCTGCAACTACTCGTATATTAAAATCAGGTGATTTAGCATCTTCACGCGTAAAAATAAATGGTGAGCCATCACCAAAATAATGTCCAGAAATATACATATCAGCAACTTTGGCAAAACGCATAAAATCACTTATATATTCTTCTGGATGTTTATAAAAGTCGTATTTATCAATTTCTTTTCCATCCTTTCTCTTATTGTAATCTAATACGTCTAATTGTACAAAAACTGGTTCGTTAAAAGTACTATTTAAAAAAGCATCAACAGTTACTTGACGCATTTTCATTCCGTCTAACATTTCTTTGGCACCATTACTCACTCTTCCTTTTCCTGTCAATACAACTTTGATATTTGGCAAATCAATTTTTTGTAAATTTTCAATCAAATCTTGTTGATTTTTTAACGATTCTGCCTTAGGCAAATTGAAGGTTCCATATTTCAATCCGTATGCTCTAAAACCATTATAAGCACCTACAATTCCAGCATACCTACCAAACGCTACAACGCGTTGCTCTTTTTCATTAACCAACGTTTCATGATCAAACAATGAAATATTTTTATCTAAAATAGCTTGCATTAACTTTCTGTTATAAGGCTGTTTCTTGATGGTATGTGAAAAGAAAAAATATTTTTTATTTGGGATTAAATTAGCAATTGGCACTTCTTTTACACCTAATAGAACATCGCAATCACTCACATCATTCACTACAGTAATTCCAGCATTTTTATAGGTATCATCTGTAAAAAAGCGCACATCAGAACTTTCAACTGCTATTTCTAAATTTGGATATTTTTCTAACAATTCTTTACAAGCATCAGGTGAAAAAACTACTCTTCTATCTGGTGGATTTTTACGTTCTTTTATAATTCCTATCTTCATTTATTGTGTGTTTTAATTCTTTGGTATAAATTTTGCGCTAAGATATTTGAAATTATAAGAATATCAAACTGTGGTTTGCGCTATTTTTCATAAATTTGCAAACACATTTTAAAAATGTTCATTGAAATTATTGGGGATGACTTGGTTTTGACTGCAAGGTCAGACAAACTGTAAGCATGTCGAGCAATGATATAGTACTCGTAAAAATCATTTTCAAAATCTTAAACGGCGAGAATAACTACGCTTTAGCTGCATAATCTGAATTACAGTAAGATTAGCCTAGTCCGACAAGGTCGGAAAGCTTTATGTCAATCGAAAGCCTTGGTTAACGGCGTTCGACTTTTTGGCATCGTAAAAGTTAACATAGGAATATAAAGGTCATGGTTATATTCTAAAACTAAAATGAATAAGTTATAAGTAGGCAGTTTTTGGTCAGCTTATAATCGAAAACCAAACAAAAACTATGCATGTAGAAAGCACTTTGGCTGCTTGTTTGGACGAGGGTTCGAGTCCCTCCATCTCCACAATAAAAAAGAGGCTGTCTAAAAAGTTTTAACGTTGTCATTTTGAGCGAAGTCGAAAAATCTCAATCTATTAAAAATCCAACAAAAAAAGCAATCTCACGTCTAAGATTGCTTTCCTGCTACAAAATAGTTTTACTTTAAAACTACCTATATTTCCACAAAGTATCATATTAAAACTACACAACACTAACTATCTGCATAGCATTATCCGATGACAACTCATAAAATTCAGTATTTATTTGCTGATAAAAAATAATACCAACTGCACAAACAACAGCAACACTCAATGGTAACGGAGCACCAAAACCTAAATCAACAACCAATGTAGTATCATTACCAACAACACCACCCAAAGCAATTTCGTTGCCAAAAGCAACGCCATTAGTCTCATTTTCTGCCTCGTTTGTAGGCGTATATCTACCCAAACTTCTACTATATACATAATCACTTAAAACAGTAACATTCAACACTAATTTAAAATGTGTAGCACCCAATGGAGCCTTAATAAAATTACTCGTATTAAAATCTGGAACTACCCAAGTAACCTCACTCCTATTCGCATCTACAGTTGGCGCCTCAAACGGCGCATAAAATATGGTAGATAACGGTTTACTACTGTTAAATTCAAAACCCTCTAACAATTCCTTATTTACTGAAAAATTAAAACTTCGTTGCCCTCTCAATCCAGTACCAACAGTATTAACACGCTTTAACATCTGCACAATTCTACCTACAATAATACTACCGCTCATTGTTTTTATAATACTCGAAAAACCAACCCTAAAAGACTTCCCTATTGCAGCCGATGCACCAAACTCACTCATATTTTCGCGCGTTCGCCTAAATGCTGGATCTGTTTTTATACGTTCCTTTGTATTGCCTCCAGTTGTTCTAACTATTGATTTTCCATTTCGCTCATAAAAAGTTAAACCTCCTAAAGACCCCTCTAACTTTATAAATCCTTTTTGCTTTGCCATAATTTTATTTATTATGAACCTGTTTATTTTGCTCTTTTTTTATAATAAATATGTAAAACAAACATGCTCTAGTTATACATAGCCTTTGCACCTTGCAAAAACCCAAATAAATGTAACCTCAAAACAATATCCAATTGCAATATTATTTTTAAAATTAAATTCAAATAGTAAAACATCGTGTCTAGAATCAATGCAACCATTTAATAACCATCTGTTTTATAGGTAAGTAAACTTTTTTGTATAGCCCTTTTTAAACGCTTAATACTTTAAAAAAGTATAACACAACTGTTAAAATAATATTAAAACCTCCAAAATATTTTAACGCATCAGGCAGTTTATCAATATAAAATATTGAGTGAGTTGTATTTTCTAATATTCTAACTCTGGCTATTTGCATTGTTTTATACAGATATTATTTATCCTTTACTGTTGGTATTAAATTTTCGCAAAGGGCTTGTCTTGTGTGTATCGCTTTTTTGTTTGTGGTTCTTTTTTCAATGACGTTGTTTAGTATTGCTAAAGCATTATTATATAGTATTGGGATTGCGGGTATTTTTAAATTATCAATACTTGAGTTGTAACTTAAGTAGGTGCTAATTTGTTCGATTAATTATTAAAGGTTTGCAACATTTTTCACATGTCCTGTTTCGTTTTGCAACGGTCTTAATTCAATTTTTTTTGTTTATTTATTGTTTTACTTACGATGTTGGGTTTTATTTATTGCTATTCCTTTTTATTATTTTTAAGGGTTTAATTATTCGCTCAAAAAAACTAATTTCGTCTGTTTTTATTACTGCTTTTCCATTTGTTTGTGTAGTGATGTTTAGGTTTTCTATTTTGTTTATTTCTACC
>CAMZLV010000053.1 GCA_947311835.1 uncultured Lutibacter sp.
ATGATGCTTTTGTCATACGCTTAGCAAAAAACATTGCTAATTGACGTGCTTGCACTATATGACGTTTGCGTGTTTTTGATTGTAATGTTGCTACATCTAAATCAAAATAACTTGACACTACTTTTTGTATTTGGTCAATTGATACTTCACGCTTGGTATTTTTAACAAATTTATCTACAATTTGCTTAGTCAAACCTAATGTAAACTCTTTACGATTAAATGATGCTTGTGCTATCATAGAAACCAATACGCCTTCTAACTCACGTACATTTGATTTGATATTTTTAGCTATATATTCAATTATTTCTTGAGGCATTTCAACGCCATCTCTAAATAATTTCTTTTCAAGTATCGATATTCTAGTTTCGTAATTTGGTGTTTGTAATTCAGCTGACAATCCCCATTTAAAACGAGATAATAATCGTTGTTCAATATCTTGCATGTCAACAGGCGCTTTGTCTGAAGTAATAATTACTTGCTTCCCATTTTGATGCAAATGATTGAATATATGAAAGAAAACATCTTGTGTTCCTTTTTTTCCTGATAAAAACTGCACATCATCAATAATCAATACATCTATCATCTGATAAAAATGAATAAAATCATTTCGACTATTTGACTTTACTGACTCTATAAATTGTTGTGTAAATCGTTCTGAAGAAATATATAGTACTGTTTTTTCTGGATATTTATCTTTGATATCAACACCAATCGCATGTGCTAAGTGTGTTTTTCCTAAACCAACGCCTCCATAAATCAATAATGGATTAAATGACGTTCCTCCAGGCTTATTTGCTACTGCCATTCCTGCAGAACGCGCCAATCTATTTGAATCTCCTTCTATAAAACTATTAAAATTATAGTTCGGATTTAATTGAGATTCTATTTTTACTTTTTGAATACCTGGAATTACAAAAGGATTTCTTAATTCTCGTTTGTGAATATCTAAAGGAACTGTCATTCCTTGAGTGTTCATTGGTTTTCTATTTGAACTCGGAATTTTAACCGTATGAGGCGTGTTACTACTATACACATTTTCCATACGTACATCATAAATCAGTTTTGCGTCATTACCCAATTCTCTAACCAATGCTACTCTCAATAATTTTATATAATGTTCTTCTAACCATTCATAAAAAAATTTACTTGGCACTTGTATTGTTAACGAGTCTCCTAAAATTTTAATTGGTTTAATTGGTTCAAACCAAGTCTTATAAGCTTGTGGTTTAATATTATCTTTTATAAAAGACAAGCATTCATTCCAAACTGTAGCAGCAGTTTTAGTCATTATCGTATTTATATATTATAGAGGGTTGGTTAATTAAAAAATAAAGCGTTACTCATAGTTTTTTTTGGTACTACAAAAATGTGAATAATTTTCAGTATAAAAAAAAAATATACTATTGTTTTATAACTTTTTTATGCGTATAATAGTCGACCAACAATAAAAAAAAACAATGCATACAGATGAGTTAAAAATAAGAGTGAGGTATGGAGAAACTGACCAAATGGGTTATGTTTACTATGGCAACTACGCCCAGTTTTTTGAAATGGGTCGTGTTGAATGGTTACGTAATATAGGCACTTCATACAAAACTATGGAAGAGAATGGTGTTATGCTTCCTGTTGTAAACTTAACTGTAAATTATTTAAAACCTGCAAAGTATGACGACTTGCTTACTTTAAAAACTACACTTAAAAAAAAACCTTCTGTAAAAATTGAATTTGACTTTGAAATTTACAATGAAGCAAATGAACTTTTAACTACAGGATATACAAGTTTAGTTTTTATAGATATGAAAAAAAATAAACCTACACGTTGCCCTCAATATATAATTGATCAATTAGAAAAGTTGGCTGTTTAATCATTTCTCTTGGATAAAAGACATTATAGTTAATATAGAAACACCACTAAACTAAAAAAATTACGAAAATATTTACCATTAAATGACTAAATATGAAAACACGATTACTAATACTTGCATTGCTATGTACCCAAACGTTTCATTCTCAAATTAAAATTCAGGAGGATAACCTCACGATTGAATATATAAAAAATAAAAAAGCGAGTCAATTGATAGGAGCTGTAACCAATGTTAGAACAAGATCAAAAAAAATGATTCAATACAACATTAAAGTTAGAATTGAGATGATGGATAATAAGAAAAGGTCTTTTGATCCTAACAAATTTTCTCTTATAGATTACAAAAATAAAATAAGATTAAGACCTCTTGATATAGCACATCCATTATTTACTGACAAAATACATTTTGTCAGATTAATAAAAAATAAACCCAAGTATAAATCTCTAGAAAAGAAATACAGACCAGATATTAAAGATACATTTGTAGATTATGAATTTGAAGATATTACAAACATAACTATACCCATAAAATACGATGCTTACAATAAATATAAAATAAGTTTTAAAAACCCTAAAAAAGTTGCTCACGAATCGTACTTTGAACCCAAAAAAATAAGAAAAAGCAACTTGAACTTATTTTTTCCAATGCTAAAAAGCACAAAAAAAGCAATACTTTATTATGGAAACATTAAAATTAAAGAAATAAATTTTAAAAAAAATTAACCACAACAAAGCATAATATTAAGGTATAATTACCTAACTCGAAACTTAGTGCATTTTACAAAGTCCGCAAAATTTACAAGTTTACGTTTTTTTTATTAAAGAACTAAATATTTGATTTTGTAACAATCCAAAAGCAAGTTCATTTTAATCTCTTATACCAAACGTCTTTAGATTAAATTACAACTTACCAAATAAGTTTTAAAAAACGTCCCATTCAATTTTGACAATCTTAATCTAACTATAGCAGCGATTTGATTTTAATACATCTCAGATTTTCAAAAGCAGTTTTTACAAATTCAGCATTTTTTTTACGAATGGCAACTTCGAAAACACAATTTAATTCCATTTTTTGATTCAAAATTTTCAGTTTATTCTCTTTTATAATACGCATTACCTTATCCATATGTTCGTATTCAAAAGTTAACTGTAGATTTACATCAATAGTTTTTTCTACAATTTTCGAATCTTCTAAAACCAATTTCGCAGCCGTTCTATACGCATTAATCAAACCTCCAACTCCTAATTTTGTCCCTCCAAAATAACGTACTACTACTACTAAAACATTTGTTACATCAAACGAAAGCAACTGCCCATAAATTGGCTGACCTGCACTGTTGCTCGGTTCTCCATCATCATTTGCTCTAAATCGAACTTGCTCTGCTCCTATTTGCCACGCATAACACCAATGCCTTGCTTTGTGATGAGTTGCTTTTAACTCATCAATTTTACTTTTAACTTCTTCTTCATTTAAAATAGGGAATGCATAACCAATAAATTTACTACCTCTATCTTTAAACACTTCTCCTTCAAAAGGTTTTTCTATCGTTTTATATGTATCTGAAATTTTCAACTATTTGGAATAATAATGTTTAAAATATCTGTATCTATTTTATCTGTTGATTTTAATACGCCTTCTATTTTTGGCGACTTCAAGCCTTGTTTGAAGTTTTTATCACCAATAAATACACGTGCTTCATCCCATAAATCACTATTAACAAAACTATTTATGGTTTGCGCTCCTCCTTCTATTATTACAGATTGGATATTGTGTTTATATAAAACAGCACAAATTTGTTTTGGTACATCTTCAGCAAAATCAATATATTCAATTATAATATTTTCCTTTTTAGCTGCAAATAATTGTTTCGAACTCGTAAACACAATTGTATTAACAGAACCATCTAGTATATATGACTCAAAAGGTATCCTCAAAGAATTGTCTAAAACCAATCTTATCGGATTTTCTCCTGACCATTTTCGCACGGTCAATTTAGGATTATCTGCAATAACAGTATTCGTTCCTACCAAAATAGCGTGTTCTTCACTTCGCCATTTATGAACCAATTGTTGTGAATATCCGTTTGAAATCCAATTCGGTTTTTTTATGGCATTTTTATCACGATGTGCATCTATAAATTCATCGCGTGTTTCTGCCCATTTTAAGATTATATATGGTCGTTTTTTGTTATGAAAAGTAAAAAAACGTTTATTTATCTCATTGCATTTATCTTCTAAAACACCTACTGTAACAGTACATCCGTTTTTTTCTAAATGCTCAATTCCTTTTCCTGACACCAAACTATGCGCATCAATTGTTCCTACAACTACTTTTGGAATTTTATATGAAACTATCAAATTTGAACAAGGAGGTGTCTTACCATAATGATTACAAGGTTCTAAACTAACGTAAAGTGTTGATTTCTGTAGTAATTGTTTGTTTTTAACCGATTCAATTGCATTTACTTCAGCATGATTTCCTCCGTACGGACTTGTATATCCTTCTCCTATTATAATATCATCACAAACAATTACACAACCAACCATCGGATTTGGACGAACAGTTCCGAATCCTTTTTTAGCCAATTCTAAGCAACGTTGCATGTATTTGTCGTGTAGCATTATTATTTTATCGTTACCATTTCGGTTTGATCTATATCGTAAAAATTGGAGTATCCTAATACTTTGTATTTAAACCTTCCCTTTAGTTGCACTTTTACTTTTTTATTTAGTAATGTTCCTATTAAATTTTCTAAAAAATTTTTATTCAATTGCTTTTGCAATTTTTTTATTGGCACTTCAATCACTAACGGAACTGCAAATTCTTTTTTTGCAGGAACTTTAAATTCCTCTGACTTCATCTCTGCCATTTCTACATCATTCAAAAAAACTTTTATTCCATCTGACGCCAATTTACCTCCAACATCATTCGGGTTTTTAAAATGTGCGAAAGCAGTTATTGTAACATTTTCAGGAGTAACTCCTTTAACCTTTATAGTATCTACATTTACAAATACTGGTTCTTTTGTAACCGTACAACTGGTTATCAAACTAAAAATCAGTAAAAAATACATACTTTTGCGTATCATTTGTATCATCATTATAAATTTATATCACAAAAATAAGGTTTTAATTTGAGTAGTAACACATATACCATAAGAGAAATTCAATCTGCTGACAATAAGCAGATTGCAAGCGTTATCCGAAACGTTTTAATTGAATTTGGCGTACCAAAAGTTGGCACTGCGTATGAAGACAAAGCGCTTGATTGCATGTTTGAAACTTATAACAAACCAAAATCATGTTATTATGTGATTGTTTACCAAAACACTGTAGTAGGTGGAGCAGGAATTATGCAACTACAAAAAGCACAAAACACAATATGTGAATTACAAAAAATGTATTTTTTGCCAATTGCTAGAGGAAAAGGATTGGGCGAAAAAATGATGCAACACTGTCTTAAAAAAGCAAAAGAATTTGGTTTTGAAAGTTGTTATTTAGAAACCTTACCTTATATGAAAAATGCTCAAAAACTCTATAAAAAAGTCGGATTTAAATCTTTAAATTCGCCTCTTGGCGAAACAGGACATTACAATTGTAATATGTGGATGCTAAAGCAACTTTAACGACCATTTATGACTGTATCATCATTAAAAAATAAATTTATTGAAACACTTGATTCAATATATCCTAAAGAAGAAATTAATAGTTTTTTTTATTTATTGATAGCACATTTTCTTCAGTTAAAAAGAGTCGATATTGCCTTAAATCCAAATCTTGAAATAGCAAATGACACATCTCTTTTATTTACAGATGCGTTAAACAAGTTAAAAAATGAAATTCCTATACAATATATAATAGGTGAAACCGAATTTTTTGGTTTACCTTTTAGTGTAGATAAAAACACATTAATCCCTAGACCAGAAACAGAAGAATTGGTTGAATGGATAATTTCTGAAACTAAACTAATAAATCAAAACTCAAAACTCAAAATTTTAGACATCGGTACAGGAAGTGGATGTATTGCCATTTCGTTAGCCAAAAACCTTAAAAATGTTGAAGTTTGGGCACTAGACGTTTCAAAAGAAGCCATAAAAATTGCAAAACAAAATGCGAAGTTAAATAATGTAAACATCCATTTTATCAATGCTGATATATTAACTTTAAAATCATTACCACAACAATTTGATATTATTGTAAGCAATCCTCCATATGTACGAATGCTTGAAAAACAAGAAATAAAAAATAATGTACTCAAAAACGAACCGCATTTAGCCTTATTTGTGAGTGATGAAAATCCGTTGTTATTTTACGATAAGATTGCTGATTTAGCCCTTAAAAATTTGAATAAAAATGGTGTTTTATTTTTTGAAATAAACCAATATTTAGGTTCTAAAACTATTGAAACGCTAAAAAACAAAGGCTTTACAAATATTGAATTACGAAAAGATATATTTGGTAACGATAGAATGATTAAAACTATTTTATAATTGTTGTTTATTTAGTTAAAACTAAAATAGCATCTTATAAAAGTAAGAATCTTCTATTTTTTTCTTTTAAAAAATACGGTAGTTGATAAGCCAAAATAATCTCCAGACTGCTTATACCTTCCTGTAGTCCTTTCAGAATTCAACAAACTGCTAAAACGATACTCTCCTTCCCATAAATTCAACAAACTTTTATTATAAAGTAAATTTGTTTGTAGTAAAAAAGTATCAAAATTAATATAAAAACCGCCTTTTAATTGACTTCCTGCCAAAAAACCACTATTATCTAATTTTATTGTAAAAACCGTTATTTGTGAATTAGCATCTATTTTTTTTTGAATTCTATCTTGATAAATTGCAGTAATACCAGATCCAAAACCAACATCAAAACCAGCAGAAAAATTAATGTATATTTTTTTTCCTAATCGCTGTTTGTACTCCATCTGTAATGGTATTGTAAAAGATACACCATTCAAACCATCATATGGATTATCAAAACCTGAATATGTATAGTCATCAATAATTTTAGTTGTAATGTCGTATCTAAAATTAGGCGAAGGTGTAAAATTAGCGGTTATACCTGCATTAAAACTCCATTTAAAAGTTCTTGAAAAATAGCGTTTAGCACCAAATTGAAATGATTTTTTTTGCACACTTGTTATTGGTATAACTCCTATTGTGTTTGACGTTATTGGCTTTTGATATATTACTGGAGTTACAAAAAAACCCCAACCGCTATAATCCCAAAACTCTTCAAAACCACCAATTTCTCTTTCATTATTCGTTTGTGAATAACCAGTAATAGATAGTGTGCATATAAAAAATAGTGTTTGAAGGTGTTTTGTTGTTATCATTTAATTTTACGCTTTTTATTTTTCGTTCTTTTCTTAAAAAATATGGTTGTAGACAAACCAATATAATCTCCCGAAACTGTGTAATCACCTCGTGTTGGTTCAGAAACGAATAAGTTCCCGAATTGATATTCTCCTTCCCATAAATTTTTAAAATTTTTATTATATAAAATATTTGTTTTAACTAAACATTTTTTTAACACAAAATATACACCAGTACTAAATGTAGCACTATATTGTGCGCCTTCTGGCGTTAAAAGGTAATATGCAAAAATTTCTCGTATCTCTGTAACGTCGTTCGGTAATTCAGAAATAAATCTTGTAACACTATCATCTCTTGAACTAATTCCTACGTTAATATTTACTCCTAAGTTTAAATTGAAATACTTCTTATCTGCAATCTTTTTTTTATATTCAATATTTATTGGAACTATTATATAAGGTTGAGAAAACCCTACATCAGATGAACCATCATAATTACTAAAGTCACTAGGTGTATCTTCGGATTTTAAGTGAAAATAATGATTACTAAAAGGTGCCAATCCTATTTTAAGACCTACATTTGCGCTCCATTTTTTAGTATTCCAAAAATAGCGTTCTACACCAGCTTGAAAACTGTACATCGATTTTGTATTCAAATTTGTAGTGCCGTAGTTTTTCGTTGTCTTCCCTTTTGCATAAATTGTTGGTGTTATAGAAAAACCCCATTTTCTAAAATTAGAAAACACTTTTAATTCTGCATTGGTTTTACTGCTTTCTTGTGAAAAACTTGACAAACAAACAATAGTGAGCAATAAACTCACTATTGTTTTTGTGGAATTATTCATAATTAGCCTATTTTTAAATTAATCAGATTATACAAACAACGTTTTTTGTTTCTATACTTTCATTTCGACTGCACTCTATGTGACAGAACAGTTCGGTAAATTAAAAACGAACTTCTGCTAGTTTTTATTGCTTATAATGAGATTCTTCGACTTCGCTCAGAATGACAAATAAAAATGAGTTTCTGTTTATTTTTTATTGCTTTCAATGAGATTCTTCGGCTACGCTCAGAATGACAAATTAAAAACGAATTTTTGTTTTTTTGATTGCTTACAGTGAGATTCTTCGGCTTCGCTCAGAATGACAATGTGCTTTTTTTTAAAATGTTAAACAATTGTTTTACAGCGTTTAAAATCTTTTACTTTGCTAAGTAAAAAAAAAAAAACATTTACCAAATTATTAGGTTAAAATTTTACAAAAAATTTGTATCGAGAATCTTTCTTAATAAAAATATTAACAATTAATCTATTTGCCAAAAGTGATAGCACACAATTGATAAAACATGTAAAAAAAAAGTATCTTTGCAGTATGCGAATAGATATCATTACCGTTTCACCAGAACTCATTAAAAGTCCATTTGAATATTCAATTATAAAACGAGGAATAGACAAAGGATTGGTAGAAGTACATTTTCACGACTTACGAAAATATGCACTCAATAAATATGGAAAAATAGATGATTATCAATTTGGCGGAGGCGCTGGAATGGTATTAATGATTGAACCAATTGATAAGTGCATTAGTGAATTACAATCTCAGCGCAACTATGATGAGATTATATATATGACTCCTGATGCAAAAACATTGAATCAAAAAACAGCAAATTCATTATCACTTGTTAAAAATATTATCATTTTAACAGGACATTATAAAGGTGTAGATCAGCGTGTGCGTGATAAATTTATCACCAAAGAAATATCAATTGGAGATTACGTATTAAGTGGCGGCGAATTAGCAGCAGCCGTTTTATGCGATGCGATTATACGTTTAATTCCTGGAGTAATTGGCGATGAAACATCTGCACTGACAGACTCTTTTCAAGACAATTTATTATCGCCACCAGTTTACACACGACCATCTGAATACAAAGGAATGAAGGTTCCAGAAATATTATTATCAGGAAATTTCCCTAAAATAGACGAATGGCGAACCGATAAGGCGTTAGAACATACAAAAAATATCCGTCCAGATTTACTAGAAAATGAATAGTAAATTAATTTTTAATATTTTTTGTTACACAAAACAATTTTCATACATTTGCACACTCAAAATCAACCTCTGACGAGAATCGTGAATGTTGTTTTTAGTAAACTATAAAAAACAAAACAATGGCAGATTTAGTAAAATTCGTTCAAGACGAATTTGTTACAAGAAAAGAATTTCCTGAATTTTCAGCAGGAGATACAATTACTGTTTATTACGAAATTAAAGAAGGAAGTAAAACACGTACACAGCACTTTAGAGGTGTTGTAATTCAACGTAAAGGATCTGGAAGTTCAGAAACTTTTACTATCAGAAAAATGTCTGGTACAATTGGTGTTGAGCGTATTTTTCCTGTAAACTTACCAGCACTTCAAAAAATTGAAATCAACAAACAAGGTAAAGTAAGAAGAGCACGTATCTATTACTTTAGAGGTCTTACTGGTAAAAAAGCAAGAATCAAAGAGGTTAGAAAATAATCATCTTTTACAAAAAGATAAAAATCCCAATTTGTTATTCAAATTGGGATTTTTTTATTTTTATCATTTTAATAAAATCACCCCTAAAAAATTATCAATTCAATAAAATAAACGCTAATTAATAGCAAGTTATAACCAACTATTCATCCATAAATTAGTAAATTTGTAATTCTTAAAACATTACAAAATGAATACTTCAAAAATTACTTATACCATTACAGACGAAGCACCACTATTAGCTACACAATCTTGGTTACCTATCGTAAAAGCATATGCTAAAACTGCAAATATTGCCGTTACAACAAAAGACATTTCACTTGCTGCTAGAATTTTAGCAACATTTCCAGAAAATTTAACTGAAAATCAAAAATGTGAAGATGATTTAGCAACGCTCGGTAAAATGGTGAAACAACCAGAAGCAAACATCATTAAACTACCTAATATCAGCGCATCACTACCACAATTAAAAGCTGCAATTTCAGAATTACAAGCACAAGGTTTTGATATACCAAGTTATCCTGAATACTTTAAAACTGATGAAGAAATCGCTTTAAAAAAACGATTTTCAAAAGTATTAGGAAGTGCTGCAAACCCTGTTTTAAGAGAAGGTAATTCTGACCGAAGAGCACCAAAACCAGTAAAAAATTACGCAAAAAAACATCCACATTCTATGGGTGAATGGTCATCAGAATCAAAAACACATGTTGCAACTATGGATCATGGCGATTTCTTTTCAAACGAAAAGTCAGTTACTGTTCCTAAAGCTACATCTGTAAAAATTGTACATACAGATACTGAAGGTAACACAACCGTACTAAAAGATAATTTAACCTTATTAGATGGTGAGATTATTGATGCTACTGTAATGAGTAAAAAAGCATTAATTTCATTTATAGAAAAAGAAATAGCAGACGCAAAAGCACAAGGTATCTTGTTTTCTTTACATATGAAAGCAACGATGATGAAAATATCCGATCCAATTATTTTTGGTCATGTAGTAAAGGTATTCTTTAAAGATGTTTTTGATAAGCATGCAACTATTTTAGAAGAAATTGGCGTAAACGTAAATAATGGTTTAGGTAATTTACTTAATGAAATAAAAGAATTGCCAAACGATCAACAAGAAGAAATTAAGGCTGATATTCAAAAATGCATTGACAATGGTCCTGCTCTTGCTATGGTTAATTCTGACAAAGGCATAACCAATTTACACGTACCAAGTGATGTAATTATTGACGCTTCAATGCCTGCAATGATACGTACTTCTGGACAAATGTGGAATAAAGATGGCAAGCAACAAGATACAAAAGCCGTAATTCCTGACAGTTCTTATGCTGGAATTTACCAAGCAACAATTGATTTTTGTAAAAAAAATGGAGCATTTGACCCAACGACTATGGGATCTGTTTCTAATGTTGGATTAATGGCTCAAAAAGCAGAAGAATACGGTTCGCATGATAAAACTTTTGAAATTCAATCAAAAGGAAAAGTAGAAGTTATTGATGCTAACAATACTGTTTTAACAATGCATCAAGTAGAGCAAGGCGATATTTGGAGAATGTGTCAAGCAAAAGATTTACCAATTCAAGATTGGATAAAATTGGCTGTAAATAGAGCGAAAGCATCGAATACTCCTGCTGTTTTTTGGTTAGATAAAAATAGAGCACATGATGCCGAATTGATAAAAAAAGTTAACCAATACTTACCTACTCACGATACAAACAACTTAGATATAAGAATATTAGCACCAAAAGAGGCTACTCTATTTTCATTAGAAAGAATTAAAGAAGGAAAAGACACCATATCTGTTACTGGAAATGTATTAAGAGATTACAATACCGACCTATTCCCTATTTTAGAATTAGGAACAAGTGCTAAAATGCTTTCAATTGTTCCGCTTATGAACGGAGGAGGTTTATTTGAAACTGGCGCTGGTGGTTCTGCTCCAAAACACGTACAACAGTTTACTAAAGAAAATCACTTACGTTGGGATTCACTTGGAGAATTTTTGGCATTAGCAGTATCATTAGAGCATGTAGCAGCAAAAAACAATAATAAAAAATCGCAATTATTAGCCGATGCTTTGGATCAGGCGACCATAAAGTTATTAGATAGCGGAAAATCGCCATCAAGAAAAGTAAACGAGTTAGACAATAGAGGAAGTCATTTTTACTTAGCCTTATATTGGGCAGAAGAACTTGCTAATCAAACAGAAGACAGTGAATTAAAAGAAAAATTTGAAAAACTAGTGAGTAAATTAAAAGAAAATGAAACTCAAATAGTTGATGAATTGATAAGTATTCAAGGCACACAAGTAGATTTAGATGGATATTATTATCCGAATCAAGAAAAAATGGAAAAAGCAATGCGACCAAGTAATACATTCAATACGATTCTTTCTAATTTTTAAAACTTTCAATCCTGATAAAAAAAGTTTCACTTGATTTGTTTAACTTTTTTTTGATACTTTTAAAGTATGAATTTTAATAAAACAACTGAACAGTCTTCTAATTATAATCATCTTGAAAAGATGAGTATAAATGAACTGTTGACTAACATTAACAACGAAGATCAAACGATTGCGAATGCAGTAAGAAAAACGATTCCATCTGTAGAAAAATTAGTAGAACAAATTGTTATAAAATTACAAAAAGGCGGACGCTTATTTTATATTGGTGCAGGTACTAGTGGAAGACTTGGTATTTTAGATGCATCTGAATGTCCTCCTACTTTTGGCGTTTCAAACGACTTAGTAATTGGATTAATTGCAGGAGGAGACAACGCTATTAGACAAGCAGTTGAAAACGCTGAAGATTCAATAAAACAAGGTTGGAATGATTTGCAAAACAACAATATAACAGATAAAGATGTTGTGATTGGTATTGCTGCCTCTGGAACTACACCTTATGTTGTTTCTACTCTTGAAAAGTGTAATAAAAATAACATTACAACAGGTTGCATAACCATGAATGAAGGAAGTCCGTTAGCGCTTGTTGCAAAATATCCTATTGTTTGTGTAGTAGGTCCTGAATTTGTAACAGGAAGTTCTAGAATGAAAGCAGGAACTACACAAAAATTGTTACTCAATATGATATCAACCACAACTATGATTAAACTTGGAAAAGTTAAAGGAAATAAAATGGTTGATATGCAATTATCAAACACTAAATTAGTAAATCGTGGCACTCGGATGATTATGGAAGAGTTGAAAATTGATGAAAAATTGGCAAATCAACTACTCCTAAAACATGGAAGTGTTAGAAATGCTGTAAACGCATATAATAATGAATAATCACAAGATTAAAATCGCAAAAGGAGTTAGAATAATGGCATTTGCTATTGTCCTAATGTTTTTAGGACCGGTTTTACTATCAATTGGTTTTAGAGCCTTAAACGATGGCATTTACATATGGTCGATTCTTGGTGGAATTGTATCTTTAACTGCAATCGTCTTAGCTTTTATTGGAATAAAAACCATTATGAGCGGATTATTTGAAGATACAGATGAGTAAGCGAAATTTATTTCAAAAACTTGCAAACTGGGAATATTGGCCTACTTTTATGTTTTATGTACCTAATCTTCCATATGCATTTTATTTGGCTGCTAAAGCCAGAAGTTTTGTGTTTTATACTGCCGTAAATCCTGGAATAAAAAATTCAGGGAATGGTACAGAATCTAAATACAAAACTATAGAATTAATTCCTGAAAGATATAAACCTAAAACTATTTTAGTATTTCCTGATGAAAACTTTGAAACTGTATTAAAAGAAATTGAAGATGCAACAATCACGTTTCCTCTTATTGCAAAACCTGATATTGGATTTAGAGGAACTTTGGTCAAACGTATTTTTACTGCTGATGAGTTAGCAATTTATTTAAAAAAATATCCTTTAAAAATTATCATTCAAGAATTTATAGACTTTCCTAATGAGTGCGGAATTTTTTATCATCGCATACCGAATAAACAATCTGGAACGATTTCTTCTATCACATTAAAAAGATTTTTAACGGTTATTGGCAATGGTACTTCTACACTTTCAGAATTAATTTTATCAGATGAAAGAGCAAAAATTTATTACAAGTTATTTGAAGAAATTCATAAAGAAAAAATGAATGCTATTCCTAAAAAGGACAAACAAATAGTATTAACTGTAATAGGAAATCACTCTAAAGGAACAGAATTTTTAAGTGGCAATGAATTAATCTCTGAAAAACTCACCAAAACCATTGACCAATTAAATAGTGAAATTAAAGGTTGGTACTACGGTAGAATTGATTTAAAATACAATTCCTTTGAAGAGTTAGAAAATGGAGAAAATTTTAAAATACTTGAGATAAACGGAATTATTTCAGAGCCTACACATGTGTTTGACGCTAAAAAACACACGTATTTTGATGCTGTAAAAGCAATCAAAAAGCATTGGAAAATGATTTATAATGTTGCTATTGTAAATCATAATGAAAACAATATTGCGTATACGAATACCCTTAGTTTTATTAAAGAACTATATCGATTGAGAGTATATATCAAAAAGATTAAGTCTTACCAAACTTCTTAAGACTACCTTCTTATATAAATCCATCCTGTAACTGTATTTTTGTTTTCAAGTTTTAAAATATAGAAATAAGTTCCATCTGGAACTCCTTTTTTTCTATCTACAACCATTCCATTATCATCTGCAATTCCATACCAATCGTTCTTATAATCTTTTGATTTGTAAACAATTGCTCCCCAACGATTGTATATTTCTAAATAAGTATTTCCTTGATTTTCAATACCTGGAATTACAAAAAAGTCATTAATACCATCATCATTAGGTGATATCGAATAATTTACGCCTAAATTACTATCTACAGCCGACCCAATTGTAAGCACTTCATAATCGTTTGGATTAAACTTTGATGAAGTAATTGTACCTTCAATCAAATCTCCTGACACTGTAATATTACCCAAATCACTCCATTGATTATTAATTATATTCCAACCAACTACTCGCAAAAAATTTATATTATCGACCAATGCGGCAACATTACTTGCCTCATCCCAAGTTAAAGTCACTTCTGTATCTTGTGTTCCATTCAAATCCCAAAACTCTAAACGACTTATTTTGTCTAAGAAAATTTCTTTGGCTGTTGTATCAAAACTTGAAGAAAAAAATGTTGGTGAGTTTGGGTTTTCGTAAAAATATGCTGCTTCATAATAATCCGTTAACGAAGGAATTGACAGTAAAATCAATGGTCTAAGTCTAAAATCGTCACCTATAGGGAAATTAAAGTTTTGAGAACTTATTACGGAAGCATATCCATCTATATATCTGTCATCGTCTTCTCCAAAATACATGTCATGTGCAATAAAATCAAACAAAACAGAACGATTGTTTCTTGGAGTAACTATTTTACCTGTAATAAAATTCAACTCATTAGTAACACCTAATGATGTAAATAATTCTAAATTATCTCTTACATCAACTTCAATGTCATAAAAAATTGCTTCATTTAAACCAGATACTTTTCTTCCTCCATTAAAGTTATAAAAACCTACAAAGCCTTGATTTAAATCAAACGTACCGTCATTTACTAAATCGGTATGAAAACCTATTTTCGCATTAGTATGCATTTGAATGTCTCCGACATTATGAAAACTATTTTGACTATAAACTATTTGGGAAGATATAATTATTATGTAAAAAAATATTTTTTTCATTTGTGATTTTTTTGAATATATAATCTTAATAGTCTAACACAGTAAACATAAATTCTAAATCTCTATTTGCACGGTTATTTCCACCATTATCATTATCCCCAACTTCAACAATAAAACTTGCTGTTCTTTGTGTATTATAAGATATATCATAATCATCATTTCCTGCTCCAGCAGAGTCTCGAAGGGTTAGTTGTATAACGTAATGAGCGTCAGGCATCGCATTTGTGAATGTTATACGATACCTTCCTACTGCTATTCTTGTAACGGTAGCATTATAAGGTACTCTTGCAGTGGTTCCATCTGCATTCACTTTTCCCATTGCTTTTACAGGACTTACAAAATATGCTCCACCATCTGTTCCAACAGTAATATCATTATTAGCATCAGTACTGACCACATTTGCAGTTTGATTTACTGCATTTTCATTAGTGTATGTTATTACACCTGTTGCTGTGTTTTGAGATATTGAGGTTATTGTCTCATCAATTGCTACGGCTACACCGTTTTCGTTTGTATAGGTCGCTATTAAGTGTCCTGCAACTACATCTGCAACGGTCGTGATGGTCTCGTTAATATCTACTGCTGTGCCGTCCGCTTCTGTTACGGTTGCTATTTTATGTCCTGCAATAACATTGGTAATCGCTAAACCGTTTGTAGTGATCGTTACATCTGAGCCATCGGCATTGGTAAAGGTATACGTTCCGTCTGCATTGTCGGTAATATCGGCTTTGAGAACGGTAGTTGTACCGCCATTTTCATCGTGGAAAGTGATTTTTCCATCTCCTTCATCAGTGATTGAGGTTATTGTCTCATCAATTGCTACGGCTACTCCGTCTTCGTTTGTATAGGTCGCTATTAAGTGTCCTGCAACTACATCTGCAACGGTCGTAATCGTCTCGTTTGTGTCAATTGTGATTGCAGTTCCTGAATCGTCTGTAATGGTATAAGTTCCGTCGTTATTGTCTGCTACCGTTGCACGCTTTGCATTAAAAGTCGTTACAACACCATCTTCATTGGTGTAGGTAA
>CAMZLV010000054.1 GCA_947311835.1 uncultured Lutibacter sp.
ACTTCGGGTAAAAGTAATTGTGCAGTAGGTAATAAATCAATTGTGGACATCTGTTTTTTTAACATCAAATATCAAACTATTTTTTTAAAACTCCACAAGTTTTGAGACTGTTCCCATTTCTTGGCGGATTTTTAAAAATAAATAAAAGTTTCTTTTTTATTTTATTAGGATTTACACTTATAATTGCTACTGTTTTTATGTGGATGTCTAAGTTTATTACTGCTAAATCTTCTTTTAATCATTCTAAAAAAAATTTATTAAGAGACATCTCTTTTGGCGGAATTATTGGTTTTATTTCAGGAATGGTAGGCATTGGAGGTGGAATATTTTTGGCTCCACTACTCCACTTAACAAACTGGGACAGTCCTAAAAAAATTGCTGCAACATCAAGTTTTTTCATCTTAGTTAATTCTATTGCTGGTTTAATTGGTCAATATCAAAATCCTAAATTATCTATTGACTTTAAGTTAATTACATTATTACTTACCACTGTTTTTATTGGCGGTCAAATAGGCTCTCGTTTAAATACTAGAACTTTTTCACCTTATTTTATAAAAAAAATAACTGCAATTTTAATTGTTACAGTTGGTTTACGAATTTTGTGGAAGCATTTTTTTTAGGTATTTTTACAACATTAATAATAATTATACAATTTTTATGGCTTCAGGTTTTTTTGCTTTACTAGATGATATTTCAGTTTTAATGGATGATGTTGCTGCAATGAGTAAAATTACTGCCAAAAAAACTGCAGGAATTTTAGGCGATGATTTGGCTGTAAATGCAGAAAAAGCTTCTGGGTTTTTATCCTCAAGAGAAATTCCTGTTTTATGGGCAATAACGAAAGGTTCTTTTTTAAACAAACTCATTATACTTCCTTTCAGTTTTCTCTTGAGCGCGTTTTTTCCTGCTTTAATTACTTATATCTTACTACTTGGAGGTTTTTATTTGGCGTATGAAGGTGTTGAGAAAATTTATGAATTTTTCTTTCATAAAAAACAAACAACTCATACAACATTAACTGTACAATTAACAAAAGAAGAAATTCTGACTCAAGAAAAAAGCAAAATTAAATCTGCTATTATTACTGACTTCATTTTATCAGTAGAAATAATAATTATTGCGCTTGGTACTGTTATTGAAAAACCTATTTTAACTCAAATATTAGTTGTTACCTTTATTGCAATTATTGTAACTATTGGTGTTTATGGCATTGTAGCCTTAATTGTAAGAATGGACGATTTTGGTTACAAACTAATAAAAATAAACAAAAATAAATTTTTAAATAATTTTGGTGCTTTTTTAATAAATGCACTTCCTAAAGTTATAAAAAGTCTTACTGTTTTTGGTACACTTGCACTACTTTTAGTTGCTGGAGGAATATTTATTCACAACATCCACGCAATAGGAGATTTATTTCACAGTTTACCTTCAATGCTCGCCGATTTCATTGTTGGTTTGATTGTTGGAATTTTTACGCTATTGCTTGTAATGGCTTTTAAAAAAATTAGGAGTAAAAAATAATACTTATTTTATTCCTGATAATTCTAAAAAACTACATACATTTTTTTCAATACGTTCAGCAACATTACTTACGTCTGCTTTCACAAAACTATCTCCAGTAATTTGCTCATATAATTCTATATAACGCTCAGATATTTCATTAATTTTAGCATCGGTCATTTCAGGGATTTGTTGCCCTTCTTTACCTTGAAAACCATTTTGAATTAACCATTGACGTACAAATTCTTTTGATAATTGTCTTTGTGACTCACCTTTTTCTTGACGTTCGGCATAACCATCATAATAGAAATAACGTGACGAATCAGGTGTATGAATTTCATCAATCAATACTATTTTACCTTCTTTTGTTCTTCCAAATTCATATTTAGTATCTACCAAAATAAGTCCTCTTTCCTTAGCAATTTCAGTTCCTCTTTTAAATAATTTTTGGGTGTAATCTTCTAATATTAAATAATCTTGTTCCGAAACAACTCCTTTTTTAAGGATGTCTTCACGTGATATATCTTCATCATGTTCTCCGTTTTCTGCCTTTGTAGATGGTGTAATAATCGGCTCTGGAAATTTATCATTTTCATTCATTCCCTCAGGCATATTTACTCCGCAAAGCATGCGTTTTCCTGCTTTATATTCTCTTGCTGCATGTCCTGACAAATAACCTCTTATAACCATTTCAACCTTAAAAGGTTCGCATAAATGACCAACAGCTACGTTTTCATCAGGAGTTGCAATCAACCAATTTGGTACAATATCTTCAGTTGCTTGCATCATTTTGGTTGCTATTTGATTTAATATCTGTCCTTTAAATGGTATCTGTTTGGGCATAATTACATCAAAAGCTGATAATCTGTCTGTTGCAATCATTACCAATAATTGGTTGTTTATATTATATACTTCTCGTACTTTTCCTTTATAGACTGATTTTTGCTTTGGAAATTGATAGTTTGTATTGTTAATTGTATTCATTGGTGTTGTGTTGTTAGTTGTTTGTTATTGGTTGCCTGTTTTTGGTTTTTGGTTGTCAGTTGTGGGTTGTCCGTTATTGGTTGCCTGTTTTTGGTTTTTGGTTGTCAGTTGTGGGTTGTCCGTTATTGGTTGGTTCTCGTTTCTTGTTTCTTGTTTCTCTTTTCTCGTTTCTCCTTTCTCTTTTCTTGTTTCTTGTCTCTCTCCTCTAAATTAATCAGTTTCCAAACGTTTAAATGCTTTTATGATATGTTTTACCAATCGATGTCGCACTACATCACTTTCATTTAAATAGATCATTCCAATTCCTTCAACATCTTTCAAGGCTAGTAATGCTTCTTTTAAACCTGATATTTGTCTCGGAGGTAAATCTATTTGTCCAGGATCACCTGTTACAATAAATTTGGCGTGTTTTCCCATTCGTGTTAAAAACATTTTCATTTGACTATGCGTTGTGTTCTGCCCTTCATCTAATATTACAAATGCATTATCAAGCGTTCGCCCTCTCATAAACGCTAATGGCGCTATCTGAATTATACCTTTTTCTAAATAAGAATCTAACCGTTCAAACGGAATCATATCTCGTAAAGCATCATATAAAGGCTGCATATATGGATCTAATTTTTCTTTTAAATCTCCTGGTAAAAAACCTAATTTCTCACCAGATTCTACTGCAGGACGCGTTAAAATAATACGCTTAACTTCTTTTTCTTTCAGTGCTTTAACTGCCAATGCAACTGCTGTATAGGTTTTTCCTGTTCCTGCAGGTCCAACAGCAAAAATCATATCGTTTTTTTGCATCAAACCAACCATCTTTTGTTGATTAGGACTTTGAGGTCTGATTAATTTACCACCAACTCCATGAACTAAAATATCATCTGAATTTTTAAAATCTTTATTTGGCTTATCATTTGAAATAATAATTTGCTCAATACTATTTTCATCTAATTTGTTATATTTCTTCAAATAACTAATTAATTGCGCTATTTTTTTTTCAAATTCGTCTAAAATTTCAGGCTCACCAAATGCTTTTAGTTTGTTTCCTCTTGCAACAATTTTTAATTTTGGATAAAACTTTTTTAACAATGCTATATTAGCATTTCGTGAGCCAAACAAATCGCTTGGGCTAATTTCTGTAAGTTCAATTAATCGCTCGTTCAAATGATATTTTTTTATAAAAAATTAGTTTAAAAAATAGGTTACAAAAATAAATCAATTTTAATTCAAATATGATTAGATTTGCATAACAAATTTATACAATTATTTTTGGAAATCATCAATTAATCTCAGTAAGTAATTAACAAATGTCTATAATAACTTTAACTACCGATTTTGGACTCAAAGACCACTTTGTTGGTGCGGTTAAAGGTGCTATTTACACAGAACTTCCTGAAGCGATTATTGTTGATATTTCTCATCAAATTTCACCTTTTAACATTGCCGAAACTGCATATATAGTTAAAAATGCATATAAAAGTTTTCCTGAAGGAAGTATTCATATTATTGGTGTAGATTCTGAAATCAACAAAGAAACTAATCACATTGCTTTAAAATTAGACAATCATTACTTTATTTGTCCTAACAATGGCGTTATTTCAATGATAGCATCAGAAATAAAACCTGAAAAAATAGTTGAAATTAACATTCACAATCACATAGAGAGTAGTTTTCCTGTTCTTGATGTGTTTGTTAAAGTAGCTTGTCATATAAAACGAGGTGGATCGTTAGATGTAATAGGTAAAGAAATTGAGTCTTTTAAAAAAAATACAGATATTCAACCTGTAATTTCATCTGATGGAAATAAAATTACTGGAAGTGTTATTTATATCGACAATTATGGAAATATAATTACGAATATCAACAGAAAATTATTCAAACAAATAGGACAAGGAAGACCTTTTGAAATTCTTGCAGAGCGCTATTCGTTTACCAAAATTCACGAACGCTATAGTGATATTGTTGATTTTAATCTTCCAAAAAACGAACGTTATTTTGATGGCAATAAACTCTGTATTTTTAATTCTGCTGGCTTTATTGAAATAGCAGTGTATCGTAGTAATTTAGATACTGTTGGAGGCGCATCTAGTTTGTTAGGCTTATCATATAGAAACCAATTAACCATAACATTTAAAGATGCTGATACGAATCGTTAAACTTAGTTTTGATCCTGAAAATATTGACGATTTTTTAAAAATATTTGAAAAATCAAAAGAAAAAATACGAAATTCTAAAGGTTGTCGTTTATTAGAGTTGTATAATGATAAAAGTAATAAAGGCGTATTTTTTACTTACAGTTATTGGGAAACTGAAGAAGACTTGAATAAATACAGAAACTCTGAGTTTTTCAAAAGCGTTTGGAGCGGTACAAAACTGCTCTTTAACGCCAAACCAGAAGCGTGGAGTGTGGATAGATTGTATAGTATTGAGTAGTGAGAACAGTTAAACAACTAAAATTTAAACAGTGAAAGCAATATTAAAAAAAGAATTAAATTCGTTTTTTTCAACACCAATTGGCTATTTAGTGATTGCTGTTTTTCTATTGATTAACGGTTTATTCTTATGGGTTTTTGATGGTGATTTTAATATCCTAAATGCAGGTTTTGCTGATTTAAATAGTTTTTTCTATCTCGCTCCATGGATATTTACTTTTTTAATTCCAGCAGTCACAATGCGTACTTTTTCTGACGAATATAACAGCGGAACAATTGAACTATTAAAAACCAAACCAATCAGCGATTGGCAAATTATTTTAGGAAAATACTTCGCTTCACTCCTACTGATAATTTTTGCACTTATTCCTACATTAATTTATGTGTATAGCATCTACAAATTAGGTAATCCTATTGGGAATTTTGATTTAGGAAGTATGCTTGGCTCGTATTTTGGGCTACTTTTTTTAGCAAGTACATATACTGCTATTGGTCTATTTTCTTCTACTTTTTCAAATAACCAAATAGTTGCCTTTATTATAGCAATTTGTATTTCGTTTCTTTTGTTTTACGGATTTGAAGCGATGTCTTCACTATTTGGAAATTTAGCCTATTTTGTTGAGCAACTTGGTATGAATGAACATTTTAAAAGCATTAGTCGTGGAGTAATTGACACAAGAGATGTTATCTATTTTGCAAGTCTTACTATATTCTTTTTATTACTAACCAAAATGAGATTAGAACGTGAATAAACAATCAAATATATCAAAAATCGTCTTGTTTTTAATAGGTTTAGTAGTTGTAAATTTTATTGCGAATACTTTTCATATTCGTTTTGATTTAACTCAAGATAATCGCTATACATTATCAAAACCAACTGTTACAATTCTTGAAGATTTAGATAAAAAAATTACAATAAAAGTTTATTTAGAAGGTGATTTTCCAGCAGAATTTAAACGATTGCAAGTAGAAACACGTCAATTGTTAGAAGAATTTAAATCTGAGAACAGCAACATCAATTTTAAGTTTATAAATCCACTAGACTCATCTAAAGAACTGATAAAAAAAGGATTAGAACCAAGTCAACTATCTATACAGCAAAATGGGAAAATCTCTGAAATAGTCATTTTCCCTTGGGCAACTATACAAACTGGAAAACGAATTGAAAAAGTATCGTTATTAAAAGACACCAACGCTCAAAGTCAAACAGAACAGTTGCAAAATGCTATTCAAAATTTAGAATATGCCTTTGCAGATGCCATTCATAAGGTAACTTCAAAAAAGAATAAAAAAATTGCAGTTTTAAAAGGAAATGGTGAATTAAGTGATATTTATATTGCTGATTTTCTTAGAAAATTGGGTGAGTATTATCATATCGCACCATTTACATTAGATTCAGTTGCATCAAACCCAAAAGAAACTTTAAATAAATTAAACAACTTTGATTTAGCAATTATAGCCAAACCAACAGAAAAATTTACCGAAAAAGAAAAATATACACTTGACCAATTTATAACTAACGGCGGAAAAACCCTTTGGATGCTTGACAAAGCGCAAGCAGAATTAGATAGTTTAATGGCAACAGGAGAATCACTTGCTTATCCAAGAGAATTAAAATTGACTGATTTGTTGTTTAGTTACGGTATACGAATCAACCACGATTTGGTGCAAGATTTATACAACGCAAAAATACCTTTAGCAACTGGAAATATTGGCGGTAAAACACAATACAACCCATTTCCTTGGCATTTTTATCCTGTAATTTTATCGGCTAATAACCATCCTATCAACAAACACATTGAGCCTGTTGTTTTAAAATTTACTAGTTCAATTGATTTATTAAAAAACGATATCAAAAAAACAGTTTTATTACAGAGTTCTCATTATTCAAAAACGGTTGGTATTCCTACTATCATAAGTTTGAGTTCTATTAGAAATCTTAAAAGAGAAACCTTTACTAAAAAAAGCATTCCTTTAGCAGTTTTACTTGAAGGCGAATTTAAATCAGCATATTCAGATAGAATTAAACCGTTTAAGATTAATTCTATCAATAAAAAATCATCAAAAAACAAAATGATTGTAATTGCTGATGGTGATATTATTGCAAATCAAATATCAAGAGGAAAACCCGAAGAATTAGGCGTTGATAAATGGACTGGCGAACGCTTTGGAAACAAAGAATTTCTATTAAATAGCGTCAATTATTTATTAGACGATTCTGGCTTGATTAACATCCGTTCTAAAACTATCGAATTAAAAGTTTTAGATCGTGAAAAAGCATATAAGAATCGAGTTTTTTATCAAGTGTTAAATATAGCTTTACCTTTAATTTTACTGACTATTTTTGGTATTGTATTTATGTTTATTAGAAAGCGAAAATATCAATAATTTAGTGATTGCTTCTCATAAGTTAAAATTGGCTTAATTTTTAACAATATTCAACTTCAAAAACAAATAAAAATAAAAAAATCATTTCTATTACTATCTGTTCTTCTACTTTTTAGTTGTGAACAAATAATTGAGAACAAAATAGAGCAATTAAATAACAACCAAGACCCAAATTACGATGTTTTTATAAATATCAAAAACAATAGTAATTACAGATTGGATGATATAGAAGTCAAATCATATTCAACTTTTGTCACAGATAAGCTACCGCCAAACTATACATTAGAAGGTTTTGGAACTTATACATTTCATAAAAATCCTTATATTCGGTTTTATATTAACAACCAAAAGTATGAGCAACAATATTCAAACACACAAGATATTGTTGAATCAGGAAACTATACGCTAACAATCAATATATTATCTACAAGCCTTCATACCTTTAGCGCAGAACTTACTGAAGATTAAAAATCAATCCCGTCCTAAATAAATTTCAGGTAGTATCAAAAGTCTTGATTTCACTACATTTCGTCTAACAAAATCATCAAAAATTAAAAAGAACCCCTTGTATTCCAA
>CAMZLV010000055.1 GCA_947311835.1 uncultured Lutibacter sp.
GGTTCTAAACCAACTTTTGGCAGTTACTTAATTCGTTGGGTAATTAAAGTAATAGATGTTAGTCTTGCCTCAGGATCATTAGCCGTACTCACCATTTTATTAAACGGAAAAGGGCAACGATTAGGTGATTTGGCTGCAGGAACAACGGTTATCAGTGAAAAGAAAAGAATAACTATTAAAGATACCATTATTGCTGATATTCCTGTTGATTACAAACCTACTTTTCCGCAGGTAACAACACTTACAGACACTGATATTCAGACCATTAAAAACATGTATACTGATGCCCTTAAAACTAAAAACCATAAGGTTATTTTAAAATTACACGTAAAAGTAACTGAATTATTAACTATTAAAACGGATTTAAAACCGATAGACTTTATAAGAACTGTAATTAAAGATTATAACTATTATACTCAACAGATGTAGTTTTTTTTAATTACGAGTTATTAATTACGAGTTATGAATTATAAATTTACTTTTTTCTAACAAGTCAGATATAAACTTAAAAGCGATTGCTAATTAATCTTAACATAGTCTTAACATTATAACTCTTTTTTGGCACACCATTTGAATACTATAAAACAACAAAGAGTTAGTAGGCTTTGTTTTCATAGTATAAAATTTAAGTTAGTTTAGTTAAGAAGTAGCTGCTTTAGGCAGCTACTTCTTTTTTATGCTAAATTGCTCCTATAATATCAAATTTAGTAATAATATGAAATTTACCATTTTCTAAATCAACTAAAACGGCTTGATTTTCTTTCGTTATTAACTTTGAAACAGCATCAATTGAAGTTGATTTTTTAACTATAGGATATGGAGCGCCCATAACCTCTTTTATAGGTTTATTATTTAAATCTTTATCTTCTAAATAACCTCTTAATAAGGCAGTTTCATCAACAGAACCAACAAATCCATTAACATCTTCTACTGGTATTTGAGAGATTTTAAACGCACGCATTCTTTCAATTGCATGCGATACTAATTCTTCCGTTTTAACAGTAATCATCGGTTTATTAATATGACTTTTAATCAAGTCTGCGGCTGTTGTAATTTCTTCGTCTAAAAAACCACGTTCACGCATCCAATCATCATTAAACATTTTACCTACATAACGACTTCCATGATCGTGAAACAACACCACAACTACATCATCTTTTGAAAAATGTTGTTTTAATTGAAGTAATCCTTTTATGGCTGATCCAGCAGAATTTCCAACAAAAATCCCTTCTTCCTTAGCAATTCTACGCGTATATACTGCTGCATCTTTATCAGTTACTTTTGTAAAACCATCAATTATAGAAAAATCAACATTTTTTGGTAAAATATCTTCTCCTATTCCTTCTGTAATGTATGGATAGATTTCGTTTTCATCAAAAATTCCTGTTTCGTGATATTTCTTAAAAACTGAACCGTACGTATCAACTCCCCAAATTTTTATATTTGGATTTTTTTCTTTCAAATATTTTCCTATTCCTGAAATCGTTCCTCCTGTACCAACACCAACAACAAAATGTGTGATTTTTCCATCCGTTTGCTCCCATATTTCAGGACCAGTTTGTTCGTAATGCGCCAATGCATTTGACGGATTATCATATTGATTTACATACCAAGAATTTGGTGTTTCTTTTGCCAATCGTTTAGAAACAGAATAATATGAACGCGAATCGTCTGGTTCAACGTTGGTAGGACACACAATCACTTCAGCACCAACTGCGCGCATTATATCCATTTTTTCTTTTGATTGCTTGTCTGAAATCACAAAAATACATTTATAACCTTTTACAATGGCAGCAAGTGCTAATCCCATTCCTGTGTTTCCTGATGTACCTTCTATAATAGTTCCTCCTGGTTTTAAACGACCATCTGCTTCTGCATCTTCAATCATTTTTAATGCCATTCTATCTTTGACAGAATTTCCTGGATTTACTGATTCTACCTTTGCTAATACCAACGCATCAACTTCTTTGGTAACTGAGTTCAATTGTACCAAAGGTGTATTTCCAATGGTTTCTAAAATGTTTTTTGCGTAATTCATCTCTAAAAAAAATTAAGATGCAAAATTAATCAAATTTTATGGCTTTTACAGGACTTATTTTGGTGATAATCCAAGATGGTATAATAAGCATTAGTAAACATAATATTATTGTACCTAAATTTAATAAAACGATTGCTGTAATTGATATTGAAACTGGCGCTACCTTAACATAATAAGTCTCTGGATTTAAGGTGATTATTCCAAAATAATATTGAATTAATACTATTGAAATTCCGATTAGATTCCCCCAAAAAAGTCCTCTAAAAATAATATGAAGTGCATTGAATAAAAATATTTTTCGAATACTCCAATTATCGCTTCCTAAGGCTTTTAAAATTCCTATCATTTGAGTTCGTTCTAAAATTAAGACCAATAATGCCGTTATCATATTTATTCCTGCAACCAATATCATGATTATAATAATAATTAAAATGTTCGTATCAAATAATTGTATCCATTCAAATATTCCTGGAAATTTGTGCACAATAGTTTGCGCATTTAAATCAGGAGGTATTTCAGAATAAATTTGGTTTCCTATAGTCTCTATTTGATTAAAATCATCTAAAAATAATTCAAAACCTCCAACTTGATTTAAATTCCATTTATTCAATTTTTGCACTTGCTTTATATCAGCAATCATAATATTTTCATCAAATTCTTTAAATCCTGAATTATAGATTCCAACGAGTTTGAAAACACGAATACTTGGCGGTTTGGTTGTATTTTCTTTTAAAAATAAAGTATTAAATTCATCTCCTACTTTTAACTGAATTCGATCAGTAATATGTTGTGATAATAAGACTTCTAAACTTCTTTTAGATGTATATTGAGGTACGCTTCCTTCAACTAAATATTCTTCAAAAAAACTCCAATCATATTTTTCGTCAACTCCCTTAACAACAATACCTTCCCAGTTTTTTTCTGTACGTATAATTCCTGCTTTAGTCGCATAGGTCTGAATACGATTAACACCTTTTACTGTGGTGAAATTAGGATAAAATTCTTGGTCTGTTGAGATTGGAACTAAGGTGATTTCAGAATTGTTATTATCAAAATTTGTGATTTGCACATGTCCATTAAATCCTGATATTTTTTCACGAATTTTTTCTTGTAAACCAACTCCTGTTGCAATAGCAATCATCATAATAATAATTCCTAATGAAATTGCTATTATTGCAATTTTTATTATTGGTGAAGATATGCTACTTTTATGGTGTTTAACAGTAGTTAATCTTTTTGCTATAAATAATTCGTAATTCAAATTTTTAAAATGATAAATTTTCGATTCAAAAATACACATTTCTTTTCAGTTTTACTGATGCTTTTACTATTGATTTCTTGCGCTAATAAACCGCAAATAAAATCATCTGAAAACAACTCTTTAAAAGATAGTATTGCAATTAAGAGCAATGCTAACAACACCATAACTGTAGGCGCTGATAACATTTCGCTGTACACACCAATTTTAAAAGGAAAAAATATTGCAATTGTTGCTAATCAAACTTCTGTATTACATATTTTACAACGAACTTCTGGCGGAAGAAGTACTATGGGAAGTAAAATGGTACGTATGCACTTAGTTGATTATTTAAATAACAATTATGGCATCAAAATTCAAAAGGTTTTTTCTCCTGAACATGGCTTTAGAGGTAATGTTGATGCTGGAGAACACGTAACAAACGGAGTAGATACCAAAACTGGTTTGCCGATTGTTTCACTTTATGGTAAAAATAAAAAACCAACACAAGAACAGTTAAAAGGTGTTGATATTGTTGTTTTTGACATTCAAGATGTAGGTGTTCGTTTTTATACATATATTTCTACGCTACACTATGTTATGGAGGCTTGTGCAGAAGCAAACATCCCTTTAGTTGTATTAGATAGACCAAATCCGAATGGACATTATATTGATGGTCCTGTACTTGAAATAGAAAATCAAAGTTTTGTTGGAATGCATCCTGTTCCTTTAGTATATGGAATGACAATTGGCGAATATGCAAAAATGATAAATGGTGAAAATTGGCTCGCAAATAATGTAAAGTGTGATTTGACCGTAATTCCTCTAAAAAATTACAATCACAAAACAAAAGTCCATTTAGAAGTAAGACCATCGCCTAATTTACCAAATGACAAGTCAATAAACTTATATCCAAGTCTTGGTTTTTTTGAAGGAACTACAATTAACGCAGGACGTGGAACTGAATTTCAATTTCAACGTTATGGCGCTCCATTTTTTCCTAAAAGTGAATTTACTTATACTCCTTTACCTAATTTTGGCTCAAAATATCCTAAACACAAAGGAGTTATTTGTAATGGAGTTGACCTAAGTTCAACTAAAAAAATGAGTTCCGTTAATTTAAAATGGATTATAGATGCGTATCAGAAAACACCTAAAGAAGAGAAATTTTTTGGAAAAACATTTACTATTCACGCAGGAACGACCAAATTACAACAACAGATAGAACAAGGCGAAACGGCTGAAAAAATTCATAAATCTTGGCAAAAAGAGATTGACGAGTTTAAAAAAATTCGTCAAAAATATTTAATATACAATTAACTAATTCTATAGCTGCCTTTTTGTATTTTTAACGCCTAAATTAAACCAAAACATGAAAAAAACTTTTTTATCAATAGTAAGTATCCTAACTTTTACGTTCTCTTTTGGACAAACCCAACAACAACTTGATATTTTAGATAAATACTATCAAAAAGCTCTAGAAGAATGGCATATTCCAGGAATGGCAGTTGCAATTACAGATGGTGAAAAAATTCTATTTAGCAAAGGCTATGGATATGCTAATATTGATAAAAAAAAGAAAGTTGATGGCAACACATTATTTGCGGTTGCTTCAAATTCAAAAGCATTTACTGCTACTGCTATTGCACAGTTAATTGAGCAAAAAAAACTAAATTGGAATGATAAAGCCATCAAACATTTGCCATATTACAAACTGTATAATGATTATACCACACAAAATGAAACTATTGAAGATTTACTATGTCATCGTAATGGATTAGAGACTTTTAGTGGTGATTTACTTTGGTATGGCACAACTAAAAACGCAGAAGAAATCATTGCAGCGCAACACTATTTAAAACCTACTTCAGCTTTTAGAACACGTTTTGGTTATTCAAATATCAGTTTTTTGGCTGCAGGAAAAATTTTGGAAAAAGCTACTGATACCACTTGGTCAACATATATTTCTACACATTTTTTAAAACCATTAAAAATGAATAGAACCCTTACTTCTACCAATCAAATTAAAAATACTAAAAACGTTGCAACTCCTTACTTTTATGAAGATGGGAAACACTATGAAATTGCATGGTTAAATTGGGATAATATTGCGCCTGCAGGAGCATTAATATCATCGGTAAATGATTATGCTAAATGGTTGCAACTCAATTTAAACAAAGGAACATTAAATGGCAAAAAATACTTTAGTAAAGCTAGTTTTAATCAATTAACTACGCCTCATATTAACTTTCCTGTACGGAAAAACAATGAAAAAACACATTTTAAAGGATATGGTTTAGGTTGGTCACTTCAAGATTATCAAGGTTATAAAGTAATTGGACATTCTGGCGGTTATGATGGTATGATTTCAAAATCGGCATTTGTACCTGAGAAAAACTTGGGAATTATCATTGTTACCAACAGTTTAAGTTGGGCGCCAAGTGCTTTGGTTAACAAATCGTTTGATGTATTATTGGCCAATATTGTTGACGGAAAAGATTGGAGTTCTTACTATCTTTCTTTTAAAGAAAAACAAAACAAATCAGCTAAAGAAAAACTTCAAAAAACTGAAAAAGAAAGAGGGAAATTTAAAAATCAACTACCAAACAGTGAATATATTGGAACTTATACCGATAAAATGTATGGCGATGTAATAGTAAGTGAAACCAATGGAAAGTTACAATTTGAAATGGTTGCAACACCTATTTTTAAAGCAAATTTAAAACATTGGAATCACACCATTTTTACTTTTAGATTTGACAAAAACTTAGTTTCATTACCACAAGGAAAATTGTGGTTTGACTTAGACCAAAACGGGAAAACAGAAAAACTTCATATAAACATTCCTAATCCAGATTTTTATTTTGAAGAATTTGAATTTATAAAGAAAAACTAATTTATATGTCGCAAAGAAAAATTGGCATCACACTCCTTTGGTTAGTAGGAATTACTGCTATCGTTGCATTATTTTTTAGCCAACCGATTGTACAAGACGAAACATATCATCATTTTAGCGATATAAAAACCATTTTTGGAATTTCTAATTTTTGGAATGTAATCAGTAATCTTCCCTTTTTATTTGTTGGAATATTAGGCTTATACAAACTCTACAGATTTAGAAGTTTAACCAACAGTAATATCATCTTTTTTATTGGAGTTTCATTAGTTGCATTTGGCTCAGGATACTATCACTTAAAACCAAATACCAAATAGCGAAACCTTAGTTTGGGACAGACTACCAATGACAATAGCCTTTATGGCGCTATTTTCAATAGTTATTGAAAAATTTGTTTCTAAAAATAGGGGTATAAAACTACTTTTCCCTATTTTAGTTTTGGGTTTATTATCCGTATATTATTGGAAAACGAATAACGATTTAAGGTTTTATGCTTTTATACAATTTTATCCTATGATTGCTATTCCAATCATTTTAATATTCTTTAAAAAAAATCAACAAACTTCAGGGTATTGGTATCTACTTATTGCCTATATAATAGCTAAACTATTCGAACATTTTGATAGAGAAATACATCAATTTTTAACAATAATTAGTGGTCATTCACTAAAGCATATTATTGCTGCTTTTGGATTGTATCTTTTACTGAAAACCAATTTTACAAAGGCAACTTTTTTTTCAACTCCTCAATAATATTATACGTTGCAGGACAAATTTCAATATTTTTTAGTGTTAAATCAGTAATTTGAATAAACTTTCGTCTATCAGTATGTGGATATTCTCTACATGCTTTTGGTCTAACATCATAAATAAAACATGAATTATCTGAATCTAAAAAAGTACAAGGTACGGTTTGCATTACATAAAAATCATCGCCATCACGCTCAAGATATTGCTCTATAAACTTCACCTCTTTCATACGCAAATGCTTTGAAATACGTTGTATATCTTTCTCTGTTACAATAGGACTAGACGTTTTACAACAATTACCACAAGTTAAACAATCTGTTTTTTCAAACTCTTTTTGATGAATAGATTGCATCAAAGGATCCAATCTCTTTTGCTGACGCTTTTTTAATTTCTGAAAATATTTCTTGGTTTCAGCATGTGATTCTTTGGCTAAAATTCGTAATTCTTCTGGAGTTGGCTGTATCATGAATGCTTTTTTAATATTCATTGCTAAAGTAGTGGTTTTTATAACAAAAATCTTAAATTTGTAGTCCAATTTTTTATACAAAATGAATATTCAAAAAACCATTGAAAAAGGCGCAAAAGAAGCCATTAAAAGTATTTATAATATTGATGTAGCATCAATCGAATTTCAAGCAACTCGCAAGGACTTTGAAGGTGATACTACTATTGTAATATTTGCGCTATTGAGGACTATCAAAGGAAATCCTGTAGAAATTGGAACAAAAATTGGCGAATATTTAAAAGAAAATATTGTTGAAATAACCGATTTTAATGTAGTTAAAGGTTTTTTAAACTTAGTGATTTCTGATACTTTTTTTATTAGTGATTTTAATAAAATACATGCTGTTGATAGTTTTGGAACGGTGAAGCCAAATACAAAAGAAAAAGCTGTTATGGTTGAATATTCATCGCCAAACACCAATAAACCTTTGCATTTAGGACATGTTCGTAATAATTTATTAGGCTATTCAGTAGCTGAAATTATTGCTGCATCAGGAAAAAAAGTATATAAAACACAAATAATTAACGACAGAGGTATTCATATTTGCAAAAGTATGTTGGCTTGGGAACGCTTTGGAAATGGAGAAACTCCTGAAAGTACAGGTTTGAAAGGTGATAAATTGGTTGGTAATTATTATGTGAAATTTGACCAAGAATACAAAAAGCAAATTGCAAGTTTAATTTCTGAAGGTAAAACGGAAGAAGATGCTAAAAAACAGGCTCCTATATTACTAGAAGCACAAGAAATGCTTATCAAATGGGAAGCAGGAGATGAAAAAGTTGTTGCACTTTGGAAAATGATGAACCAATGGGTTTATGATGGATTTGACATCACATATAAAAATTTAGGTGTAGATTTTGATAAAAATTATTATGAAAGCAACACCTATTTATTAGGAAAAGATGTAGTTGCAGACGGACTCAAAAAAGGCGTGTTTTATCGAAAAGACGATGGCTCTGTTTGGATAGATTTAACCGATGAAGGCTTAGATGAAAAGATAGTATTACGAAGTGATGGTACAGCAGTTTATATGACTCAAGACATTGGTACTGCTATTGAACGCTTTAAAGATTATGATTTAGAATCGCTTATTTATACGGTTGGAAATGAGCAAGATTATCATTTTAAAGTACTGTTTCTTATCCTTAAAAAATTAGGATTTAATTGGGCAGATAACTTATCGCATCTATCTTACGGAATGGTAGAACTACCTTCTGGAAAAATGAAATCAAGAGAAGGAACCGTTGTAGATGCTGATGAATTAATGGTAGAAATGGTAGCAACTGCTAGAGAAATTTCAGAAGAATTAGGTAAACTTGAAGGTTATTCAAATCAAGAAAAAGAAAAACTTTACAATATTATTGGTTTGGGTGCTTTGAAGTATTTTATCTTAAAAATTGACCCTAAAAAACAAATATTATTCGACCCAAAAGAATCTATTGATTTTAACGGAAATACAGGTCCTTTTATACAATATACCTATGCAAGAATTCAATCAATTTTACGAAAAATAGATTTTGATTTTGATGTCATACTTAGCGGAGCCGACGTATCCCTTCATCCGAAGGAAAAAGAGATGATTAAAACGCTACAGCAATATCCTGAAGTTATTCAAAATGCTGCAAAAAACCATAGTCCTGCTTTGATAGCCAACTATACGTATGAATTGGTAAAAACCTATAATTCATTTTATCAATCTGTGCCAATTCTTGGTTGTGAAAACAAGAATGAAAAGATATTTAGAACCCAACTCTCTAAGAAAGTTAGTGATACTATAAAATCTGCTTTTAAATTATTGGGAATTGATGTTCCAGAAAGGATGTAATTTTAAGGTGATTTTTTGATTTGTTGGTGAAAAAATAGAGTTATTCCTTATTTGATTTTTTTATTTGACGGTATGGTATGATTTTGTTATGTATTCAACCCTCTAATTAATAAAATTGAATGTAACTTATTGGTAGTCAGAAGTGTTTTTATAAGCAAGTAGAATATCTTTCTAAATCTTATTCTCCTACCTCTAGTTTATTAGTTTGGTCATATTCAAATGTATGAGAATCGCCTATAAAGTTGATATTCGCTCCTTTATTAATAAAATACTCAAAATAATTGATAAAGTCAAGTACGAATTTAAAAGTTCTACAACAATAATATTCTATCCATTTTTTAATCATTTAATTTTAGAGTAAATTTGCATTCAGAAAAAATCAGTAATAAAAATTAGATATATACATTATGAAATACGATATCATCATCATAGGAAGTGGTCCTGGAGGTTATGTAACAGGAATTAGAGCATCGCAACTTGGTTTTAAAGTTGCTATTGTAGAAAAAGAAAACCTTGGAGGAATTTGCCTAAATTGGGGATGTATTCCAACAAAAGCCTTACTAAAATCAGCACAAGTATATGATTATTTAAAACATGTAGATAGTTATGGTTTAAAAGCTGAAGCAATTGACAAAGACTTTGAAGCCGTTATAAAACGTAGTAGAGGCGTTGCTGAAGGTATGAGTAAAGGTGTTCAATTTTTAATGAAAAAGAATAAAATTGACATCATAAACGGTTTTGGTAAAGTAAAAACTGGTAAAAAAGTTGCTGTAACTGATACTGATGGTAAAGAAACAGAATACAGTGCCGACCATATTATTATAGCAACAGGAGCAAGAAGTAGAGAACTCCCTAATTTACCTCAAGACGGTAAAAAAGTTATTGGTTACCGTGAAGCAATGAGTCTTCCAAAACAACCAAAAAGCATGATTGTTGTTGGTTCTGGAGCAATTGGAGTTGAGTTTGCTCACTTCTATAATTCTATGGGAACTGAAGTTACCATTGTAGAGTTTATGCCAAATATAGTACCTGTAGAAGATATTGATATTTCTAAGCAATTTGAAAAATCACTAAAAAAATCAGGAATTAAAATTATGACAAGTTCTTCTGTTGAAACAGTTGATACATCAGGAAAAGGAGTTGTTGCAACTGTTAAAACAAAAAAGGGAGAAATCACTTTAGAAGCTGACATTCTTTTATCAGCAGTTGGAATAAAATCAAATATTGAAAATATAGGTCTAGAAGATGTTGGGATTGTAGTTGACAGAGATAAAATATTGGTCAATGATTTTTATCAAACGAATATTCCAGGATATTACGCTATTGGAGATGTAGTTCCAGGACAAGCATTGGCACACGTTGCTTCTGCTGAAGGAATTACATGTGTTGAAAAAATTGCAGGTTTACATACCGAACCTATTGATTATGGAAATGTTCCAGGATGTACCTATGCAACTCCTGAAATAGCAAGTGTTGGACTGACAGAAGCAAAAGCAAAAGAAGCAGGTTATGAGTTAAAAATTGGAAAATTTCCTTTTTCAGCATCAGGAAAAGCAACTGCTGCAGGAACTACTGACGGTTTTGTAAAAGTTATTTTTGATGCTAAATATGGAGAATGGCTTGGTTGTCATATGATTGGTGCAGGTGTTACAGATATGATTGCTGAAGCCGTATTAGGACGCAAACTAGAAACTACAGGTCATGAAGTATTAAAGGCTATTCATCCGCATCCAACAATGAGTGAAGCAGTTATGGAAGCCGTTGCTGCTGCTTATGATGAAGTAATTCATTTGTAAAATAGACTTTTAAATATTTATACATTATATATAAAAAAGAGCCTGTCTAAAAAGTGTCATTCTGAATAAAATGAAGAATCTTTATAACTGATAATTAATTTATTATCAAATAATTGAGATTTTTCGACTTCGATCAAAATGACAAAAATATATTTTTTAGACAGCCTCTTTTTTTATTCTTCTTTTTTATCGTCCGATTTTTTGTTCATTTTATAAATTAGATAGATAAATCCTGCTAAAAAATGTACAATAATAATTGCTGCTACGATGTATAATGTTGTATTTGAATTACCTCTCATGATTTAAATAATAATTAACTTATGGCACTATAAAAATACGTCAATTCGAGTGATTTTTATGATTAAAAAGAATAAAAATTGTATCGAGAATAGTATTTTTTGCTCATAAAAGTTCTCGTTAAAAAATTTTTAACACTTCCTACCTTCGGTATCAAAAATCTCAATCGAACTACCGTAACAAATCAACTTTTTATTTACAATTCCATCACTGTAAATTCCAAATCCAATGGTTTTAAAGCCTCTTTTAACTTTGGTATTAAATCATCACCATATGCTAAATAAAACTCCGAAAAATTAGCCGTTCGCTCTTGTAAACTTATCTTTGGAAACAATTCATCTTGTATTGATTTAATTCTTTCAACTAAATCAGTATACATTTTTTTTTCCGCTTTCAGCAAACGTTTTTCAAGGTTATCAAGTCCATTTAACTGTTTTTTTTGCTGTGCTTTTACTGCTCCAATAAACGATTTGTCAGTTTGTTTGGCAATATTTTCTAATTTTTTAAACTGATTTTTTAGATGATTGCGTTGTTCAGAAAAATCAATTTCTATTTTTGATTTTTCGCGAATTTTTTTATTGATAAGTTCATTTTGTTCTAAAAACAACTCGTCAATTGAAATAGTTAATTTTGATATTCTTTTAAACTGTTTGTCAGAAATTAATAAGGCTGAATTTCTTAATAACAAAATTGGGAAGGGAACTTCAACTTTATCAAAATAGTTCTTTAACTCAAACCAATATGCCAACTCTCCTCCTCCTCCAATATAGCAAATATTAGGTAAAATCACCTCTTGATACAATGGGCGCATGATAACATTAGGACTAAAGCGTTCTGGATGTAATTTGAGTTCATATTCTAACTCTTCTTTAGTAAAATCAATAGTTGTATTATTAATTTTATAAATTCCGTCTTCAAAAATAATACGTTCACGCAATTCATCCGTTAAATAAAAAAGGTTTATTTCTCGTGGATTTACTTGAATTTTATATTTTTTTTCTAATGATTTTATTGTGTTTGATACTTCTTTATAAGCCGTATTTTTATATAATTCATCTTTTACAAAGGGTAAAAATTGTCGTTTTAAGTCAGCATCATCACCATCTAAAATCACCAATCCGTACGATCCAAACAATTCATTTGCCAAAAAACGTGTAGCATCTGTTAAATTACGATGTTCTAAATAGGCATCTGAAAATAGTTTTTTGAGTTTTTTTGCATTTATTGAATTCCCTAAAAGTTTAGAAAATTCATCAAAAACAAATTCTAATTTTTTGATTGACAATCGTCCAACTGCTCCTGAAGCAGTACGATTCCAAGTGATTTTTTTATTTTTAAAATTAAAATATTGTATTTCTTCAAAGTCATGATCTTCTGTTGCCATCCAATAAATTGGCACAAAATTCTCCTGAGGAAATTCGCGCTTTAATTGTTCTGCAAGATTAATTGTTGAAATGATTTTGTATAAAAAGTATAAAGGACCTGTAAATAAGTTCAATTGATGTCCTGTTGTAATAGTAAAGGTATTTTCTTTTAATAGTGATTGAATATTATTACTTGTCTTTTCTGAAACCGTATTACCATCGTATTGTTTGTTAAGTGAATTAACTAATGTCATTCTCGTCTGCGCACTAACTGACAATCGTTTTTCTTCCAATTGCTTTTTAAAACCATCTAAATCAGGAAAATTCCCATAAAACTTAGAAATAGAAGTTTCTTGCTCTAAATAATCACAAATGGTTTTAGAAAAAAAATTAGTCTTTGAAAATGGAATTGTCGTTGTTTTACTCACAAACTATTAATTTTGATAAAAATAATGAAATTTAACCGCAAAGTCCATAAAGGTTTATGCAAAATTCACAAATAAAAAATTAATTTACTCTTTGAAATAAAGTATAAACATATTTTCTAACTTCTCCGTTTGGCATAGTATAATCATGATTAAACGATTTTAAAAGTTTGTAATCATTACCAAGTTTATTTTGTAACATTGTTTCATCATAGCGTTTAACTGGCAATCCAGAACACATAGTTGCACCATCTAAATTAAATTCTGATAAAATTACATATCCATTTTTCTTTACCTTTTGATGTAGCAAATCAAAATAAGTATCTTGATCTTTTTTATCGGTAAAAAAATGTAAAACTGCTCTATCATTCCATACATCCACTTTTTGTATGTCGTTTAATAGCGTTGGATTTACCAAATCATCAACAATAAATTCAACTTTTTGTTGCTCTTCTCCTATTCTTTTCTTGATATTTTTTAATGCGCAACTACTTATATCATTGGCAATTAAATTAGTATATCCTTTTTCTAGAAGCGAATCAATTAGCGTTGTAGAACCTGCTCCTACGTTAAATATAACAGCGTTTTTAGCAACATTCGTTTCCAATATCAAATCAATACTTGGTGTCGCTTCTTCTTCATACCATCCCAATGTTTTATAATCTACATCTGTATATTTACCACACCAATATTCTGCTAAATTTTCGGTTGAATTTGAAGTTTTACAACCTTTATCTGTTAAACTACAAGATGATTCTTTATTCGTTTGACAACTCATTATTTTACGTTTAAATTCTATATTTTTTGCTATACTACTTCTGCATATAAATCATAATCTTCAGCAGAAATGATTTTAACTGTAGCAAATTCACCTGTTTTTAAATAGGTTTTAGTTGCATCAATTAAAACTTCGTTATCTACATCTGGAGAATCAAATTCAGTACGACCTATAAAGTTATTCCCTTCTTTTCTATCAATTACAACTTTGAAAATTTTTCCTATTTTCTCTTGATTTAATTCCCAAGAAATTTGTGATTGCAACTCCATAATTTCATTCACACGCTGCTGTTTTACTTCTTGAGGAACATTATCATCTAACTCATATGCAGTTGTATTCTCTTCGTGCGAATATGTAAAACAACCTAAACGATCAAATCGCATGGCTTCAACCCAGTTTTTTAAGGTTTTAAAATCTTCTTCAGTTTCTCCAGGATAACCAACAATTAAAGTCGTTCTAATAGCCATATTTGGGACTGCTGCTCTAAATTTTGCCAACAATTTTGTTGTTTTTTCTTGTGTAGTTCCACGTTTCATGCTTTTTAAAATAGCATCTGAAATATGTTGCAAAGGAATGTCTAAATAATTACAAATTTTTGGTTCGTTTTTCATTACTTCTAGCACATCCATAGGAAAACCAGAAGGGAAGGCATAATGCAAACGTATCCATTCTACTCCTTCTACTTTTACCAATTCTTTTAGTAATTCGGCAAGATTTCTTTTTTTATAGATATCTAAACCGTAGTACGTTAAATCTTGCGCTATTAAAATGAGTTCTTTAACGCCTTTTGCTGCTAATTTTTTAGCTTCAATAATGATATCTTCAATTGGTGTTGAACGGTGTTTCCCTCTCATTAACGGAATGGCACAAAAACTACAAGGTCTATCACAGCCTTCAGCAATTTTAAGGTATGCGTAATTTTTTGGAGTAGTTGTTAATCGTTCACCAATTAATTCGTGCTTGTAATCTGCACCTAAAACTTTTAATAAATTTGGCAATTCAGTTGTACCAAAATATTGATCTACGTTTGGTATTTCTTTTATCAAATCAGGTTTGTAGCGTTCACTCAAGCATCCTGTTACAAATACTTTATCAACTTCACCTTCTTCTTTTTTTTGTACAAAGTCTAGAATTGTATTAACGCTTTCTTCTTTAGCGTTGTCAATAAATCCACAGGTATTTATCACTACAATATTTCCTTCTTCTTCATGAACAACTTCTTTGCCATTGGCTTTTAATTGTCCCATTAAAATTTCAGAATCATAGGTGTTTTTAGAACAGCCAAGAGTTACTACATTGATTTTATTTTTTTTTACTGATTTTGTGCGCATCGGTTTTTTTTAAGATTACAAAAGTAACAAACTGTTTATTGTTGTGTGATTAAAAGGATTGAAATTTTACTTTAAGCAAAAAAATCTACTGGAATTATTTTTAAATAAAATTGTATTAAATAAGCATCAAATAAAAATTGTGATATAACATAAATCAAAATAATTATTATCCAATTTTTTCTATATTTAATATTTTTAAAAAAATAAAAAAACAATAGAAGAAAGAAAACTAAAATTGTAATACCAATAAAAATATAATACGGAAATTGTGCGTAATTAACCATATATTTAGGTATTAACGGTCTTTTTAATATATCTGAAAAAAAATAAATTCTATAAATATACCTATACAATTTATAAATAATTGCGATAAAAAGAAAAAGTGTTATTAATTTTATATGACGTTCTTTAAGTTTTTCCACAATTAAAAATTCTATTTAAAAAAAGAATCTACAAACTCTACTTTATTAAACACTTGTAAATCATCAATACCTTCTCCTACTCCAATATATTTTACTGGTATTTGAAATTGATCTGAAATACCAATTACAACTCCACCTTTTGCAGTACCATCAAGTTTGGTAACTGCAAGTGATGTTACTTCAGTTGCTTTCGTAAAGTGTTTTGCTTGTTCAAAAGCATTTTGCCCTGTGCTTCCATCTAATACCAATAGTACATCGTGTGGCGCATCGTCAACAACTTTTTGCATTACACGTTTTATCTTGGTGAGTTCGTTCATTAGATTTACTTTGTTGTGCAATCTTCCTGCAGTATCAATAATAATAACATCTGCATTTTGAGAAACTCCAGATTGTAATGTATCAAAAGCCACAGATGCTGGATCTGAGCCCATTTCTTGGCGTATCATTGGCACATCAACTCTGTCTGCCCAAACTTGTAATTGGTCAATTGCTGCTGCTCTAAATGTGTCCGCAGCACCAAGAACTACCTTTTTACCATTCTTTTTAAATTGTGCTGCCAACTTACCAATAGTTGTCGTCTTACCAACTCCGTTTACACCAACAACCATTATTACATACGGTTTTTTATCCGTTGGAATGGTAAATTCTGTTTCATTTCCTGCGTTGGTTTCGGCTAATAAACCAGAAATTTCTTCACGTAGTATTTTATTCAACTCAGCTGTTCCCAAGTATTTATCTTTAGAAACTCTTGCTTCAATTCGGTCAATAATTTTAAGAGTTGTATCTACTCCAACATCTGACGATACAAGTACTTCTTCAAGGTTATCAAGTACATCATCATCTACTTTTGATTTTCCTGCAACTGCTTTTGATAATTTAGAAAAAAACGATGTTTTGGTTTTTTCTAAGCCTTTATCAAGTGTTTCTTTTTTTTCTTTTGAAAATATTTTTTTAAATAAACTCATTTATTTTAATTTGATAATTCGTTAATTTTTATAATGTTATCTATACTATTTTCCTCCTAAATAGTTAAAAAAAATAAAGAAAACTAACGAATTAGTATTATCTAATTTTATCGTAATTAAATCAAAAACTGAACCTAATACTTTTTTATGGCATTTTGTCAGTTAGACACAAAGATATAACAAAAAAGGCTACTTTAAATAAAAGTAGCCTTTTGTAATATTATAAAAAATGAAATTTATTTTTTTGCAAAAAATTCATTCACTTTTGAAGGATCCATAATTGCTTCAACAAAGATATATGCTCCTGTTTTTGGAGATTTTACCATTTTAATTGCTTTTGCCAATCTTTTTGAACCTGTTTGTAACGATGCTACTGCTTTCTTTGCCATGTCCTTATTATTTTATTTCTTTATGAACAGTCATTTTTTTCAAGATTGGGTTGAATTTCTTCACCTCTAATCTATCAGGAGTGTTCTTTTTATTTTTTGTTGTAATATATCTTGAAGTTCCTGGTTTTCCTGATGCTTTATGCTCAGTACACTCCAAAATTACTTGAATTCTATTTCCTTTGCTCTTTGCCATTTTAGTATACTTTTATTATTCGGAAATTATTTAGTTAAAAATCCTTTTGCTCTTGCTTCTTTAAGCACAGCAGCGATTCCTTTTTTATTAATATTCTTCAATGCAGCGGTAGAAACTTTTAACTTAATCCACTTATCTTCCTCAGGAATATAAAAACGCTTTGTTATTAAATTAGCGTTAAATTTTCTTTTGGTTCTATTCAATGCGTGAGAAACATTATTTCCTACCATTGCTTTTTTACCTGTAAGTTCACAAACTCTAGACATTTCTATACAGTTTTTATTATTATCTCAAATCGAGGTGCAAAAATAGAAATTATTTATAGAACTGACAAGTCAAATCTAACTATTTTTTATAATTTCTTTTTGAAGCATTTCTAAAGCCTTGTTTGAGGCTCTTTGAATTACTTTTTCTCGTGGTTGTCCAAAATTAAATTCCTCAACCAAAACTGCTCTTGGAGAGGCAATTGCAATAAACACAACTCCTACTGTCTTGTCTGTTTTAGCAGTAGTTGGACCTGCATTTCCAGTAACAGCAATAGAAAAATCTGTTTTAAATTTTTGTTGAACACCTATTGCCATCTCATGAGCAACTTGAGCACTTACTACACTATTTTGTTTTATTGTCTTTTCGAGAACTTGTAATTCATCTATTTTTATGCGTGTAGCATATGAAACTACAGAGCCTACAAAATAAGATGACGCTCCTGCTATTGAGGTTATTTTTTGTGCTACTGCTCCTCCTGTACAACTTTCTGCAGTAGAAAGTGTATATTTTCTATCTTTTAATAACTTTCCTATTGATTTTTCAATGGTTTCTTCTTCTCCTACTCCTGTTATTATATCTCCAATTAAATCATATAGTAATTTGATGTTTTTATCTAAAGATGTTTCTAATTTATTTTTATCAAATCCTTTTGCGCTTAATCGTAAGCGTAAGGCTCCGTATGAAGGTAAATAAGCCAATTTTATATAATTAGGCAAAGCGTTTTCCCATTTCTCTATACGTTCTGCAACCATACTTTCACCCATTCCGTAAGTCATCACAGTTTTATGAATGATATGAGGTAAAGTAAATTTATCTTGAATCTTGGGCAAAACTTCATTTAGCATCAATCCTTTCATTTCATTTGGAACTCCAGGCATTGATACAATTATTTTTTCATTTTGTTCAAACCACATTCCTGGAGCAGTTCCAAGTTTGTTTTTTAATGGAGTACATTTTGTAGGTATGAGTGCTTGCTGTTTATTAATATCGGTAAAAGGATAATTAATTTTTTGAAATAATTGTTTGATATGATCAACTATTTCTTCATCTAAAACTAATGTATCATTAAAATAAGAAGTAATGGTTCTTTTGGTAATATCATCTTTTGTTGGCCCTAAGCCTCCTGTAAGAAGAATGATATCAACTCTAGATTCTGCTTCTTTTAGCGCATTTAATATATGGTTTTCATCATCTTGAATGGATGTGATTTGATAAACTGAAACGCCTATTTTGTTTAGTTCTTCAGCAATCCATTTAGAATTTGTATCGGTTATTTGTCCTATTAAAATTTCGTCACCTATAGTTATAATTTCTGCGTTCATAAGGCAAATGTAAGTCCATATGTGCTAATAACAAAGTTTTTATAGTTTCATAATATTAAACAACTCATTTTATTTTTTTATAAATATCGTAGTATAATAATAACTACCTCTTTCATTTTTTTCTATTGATAATCCAATATGAGTAATTTGGGAATTTTCAATGTTATTTTTATGCCCTTCACTATTTAACCATCCTTCCATCACTTCGTGTTCAGAACGATAACCAAAAGCAACATTTTCAAGCACCAATTTTGCTCCTTGGTTAATTAATTTTGAACTTCTAGTTTCAAAATTATCATGATTCATTTGCTTGTTATCAATCATATAAAAATTATGATCCATTGCATAGGTAGAAGCCGTATCTATAATCGTTAATGTTTGTAAATTATTTGCTTCTCTATATGTATTTATAGAATTAAATACAGCTGTCTCTATAGACGTATAAGTTGTTTTTAATTCCATTTGTTCAGCAAAGGAACTTGTATCAATATAATTATCTTCATCTGAACATGAGATTGATAAAAGCGTAAGTGCTATTAAAGTTAATTTTAAAAAATAGTGTGTAATTCTTCTGTTTGTTGGGGTTACTCTTTTCATAATAATTGTTTTGTTGTGGTTGTTATTTAAAGCAAATAAACAATCGATTGCTTCACAAAAAAGAGTATGTAGTATAAATGAAGTGGTTTTTTCGTCTATTATAGTGTATTTGTATACAACACTTTATAAATTAAAAGTATTTTGTTTTGCGGAATTTTAGTTTATATTTGCATTTTATATATAAAACACAACCGTTTGTTGTATAAAAAAAGAAATACAACTTAATTCTATTATTATGTGACAGATAATACAATGAAGTAGTTGTAATAAAAAAATTGCTATAAATAAAAATTGCTTTTCATGAAAAATCCCTTAATAAAATTAGTTTTAATTTTATTTTTAACATCATTGAGTTCTTACAGTTATAAAAACCCAAATAGTGTAACAAATAGAACTCTTAAAAATAAGATAATAACTTTTTCAATAAAAAATACAGAATTAAAAATACGCTATCAAAGAAATAAGAATTCGCCTATTACTGCAACCAATTTAAATGAGATGATTGAGATTGCATTTTATGCTATTCAAGTATTAGACGAACACTCTATAGGTGAGCGCGTTTTAAAATACTTAAAATTAAATAACAAAGAGATAAGAGTTCCTTATTACAAAGGGCTGGTAAAAACATTAGAAGGGTATTTCTTTTTTATAAATAAAAACTATTTAATAAGTAAACAATATTTTAAAGAAGCCTTGGTCTATTTTTCAGAAATAAACAACAAAGAATTGATGGCTTTATGTTATGATAGTCTTGCCACAACTGAAAGAATATTAAAAAACAAAATCCTTTCATTAGAATATGCAAATAAAGCTTTAAATTTATTTATTGAAATTGAAAATTATGAAAATGCCATAGATTTATTTTTTAATCAAAGTGTACGCTATGGAAAACTTGAAAAGTGGGCCGAATCAAAAGAAAACGCTACTAAAGCGATTTATTATATAAATCTGTATGATGTAAAGCAGCAACGCTTAAAATATTTATATAATAAAATTGCTTTATGTAATATCAAATTAAACAAAACAGACAGCGTAATACCTTATATTCATAAGGCTTTACAGCATACAAATAAAAAATACATCGGTAGCGCACTGAGACGAATATATTACAATTATGCACTTTATTATGAATTGATTGATAAAAAGGATTCTGCAATTTTTTACCATAAAAAAACTTTTGACCATTTTTTAGCTGAAATTAGATATAGTAATGATAAAACAAGTGAATTTCAAAGAAACCAGTATTTATTGAATCAAGAAATTACAAAAAAAAACCAAGAAATCATAAAAAAAAATAATCATGTTTTTTTGGTTACTGTGTTTTTTTTATTTATTAGTTTATTAAGCATTATTATACTTTATAAATTAACTAAAAAATTAAAAAATAATATATCTAAAAGAAAAGAACTCACCCATAAACTCAAAGATTCAATAAAACAAATAAACAAAAGCAATCTAAAACTATCAGAACAAAATAATGAAATTTCTACATTGCTAAACGTTAACCAAAACACTTTGTTTTCGAAGGCTCTACGGATATCTACTTATAACGATGCTATTCAAAATTTAGCAAAAAAAATTGACACTTTTATAAATACTAATGAAGAAATAAAACATTCTGATTTGTTTCAAATTGAAAAAACGTTAAATTCTTTAATAGATGAAAAAGATATTTGGGAAGATTTTAAAATTCAGTTTGAAAATGTACGCAAAGGTTTTTTTGAAAATTTAAAAGATCGTACACCTAAACTAACTGTAAATGATTTAAAGCATTGCGCTTATGTCGCTACAAAACTATCTACCAAAGAGGTTTCTAACTTAATAAACGCATCGCCAAGAAGTGTTGAAACATCACGATATAGAATTAAGAAAAAAATTGGACTTTCTAAAGAACAAAGTCTATATGATTATTTAAACTCTGTTTAAAAACACTCAACTATTTTTATAAAAATGCTTACAGCATTAACTTCTAACAAAAAGACATGTATATACGGGAAAGTAAGTAATCTTTTAAACTTTATACGCTCACCAAAAAAGGCTGTATGAAAAATATTTCAAACAGCCTCTTTATAATATTGTTATCTATTTAATTTGCCAACAATCTAAACCCTTCTCCGTGAATATTAACTATTTCAACTTTTTCGTCTTTCTTTAAATACTTTCTAAGTTTAGCGATATAAACGTCCATACTACGAGAGGTAAAATAATTGTCATCTCTCCAAATTTTAGTCAATGCTAATTCTCTTGGCATCAAATCGTTTTTATGTTGCGCTAACATCTTTAACAATTTATTTTCTTTTGGCGATAACTTAATTGACGGTTCATTTTCAAATGTTAAATGACGAAGTTTTGAGTTTAAGTGAAATTTTCCTATAGTATATTCAAACACTTCTTCTTCTGTAGATACATTAGCGTTTTTACGCTGTAAAATGGCTTTAATTTTATGCAATAGCACTTCCGAATCAAAGGGTTTATTAAGATAATCATCCGCTCCTGCTTGATACCCTTTTAATACATCTTCTTTCATCGTTTTAGCAGTTAAGAAAATTATCGGCACTTCAGTATTAGTAATTCGTATATCTTTTGCTAACGTAAAACCATCTTTACGAGGCATCATTACATCTAAAATACACATATCAAAATCGTGATTTTTAAACATAATAAGCCCTTCTAAACCATCTTTTGTAAGTGTAACGTCATAATCATTTAATGTTAGATAATCTTTTAAAACTGTTCCAAAATTTGGATCATCTTCAACTAATAAAATTCTTGTATTTCTCATCATTTATTTTTTTTATATCAACGGTAGTTTAACTATAAAAGTACTTCCTTTTCCTTTTTCACTTTCTACAAAAACTACTCCTTGATGAATTTCTACTATTTTTTTAACGTATGCCAATCCTAATCCATGACCTTTAACGTTGTGTATATTTCCTGTTTCTTCTCTATAAAATTTCTTAAAAATATTCTTTTGAACATTTTTGGTCATCCCTACTCCTTTATCTGAAATATTCAATATAACACTTTTTTCCGTATTTTCAGTTAAAATAGTTATTTCTGGCGCTTCATTTGAATATTTTATGGCATTGTCTAGCATATTTACTATTACATTTGTCATATGAAACTCGTTTGCTAAAATTTCAGATAAATTTGCGTTTAAATTAACAGTAACTTTTCCGTTTTTACTTTTTACTAATAATTCTATATGTGTAATTGCCTCTTCTATCAGTTCATGTAAATCGTGCTTTTCTTTACTTACATCTAACTGGTTTTTTTCTAATTTAGATATTCGCAACACATTTTCTACTTGCGCATGCATCCGTTTATTTTCATCACGTATCATCTTAACATAGCGCAACACTTTATCTTTACTATCAATTATTTTTGGGTTTTTAATCGCATCTAAAGCCAGATTAATGGTAGCGATAGGCGTTTTAAACTCATGCGTCATATTGTTAATAAAATCCGTTTTTATTGCAGCTATTTGGCGTTGTTTTTTCATTTGAAAAAGCGAACTGATAAACGCTATGATAATAATTAAAATAAATAAAGCCGACAAACCTAACAACTTACCTACAGTTGCTAATAAGTAATTTTTTTTATTAGGAAAACTAACATATAATTGATAATCACTATGCCCTTCATTATCTACAAATAGTGGCACCATATACGTTTTATCATTATCGCGTTTAAAATAACTCGACTTTAACTTTGTAGCAAATTCATTATTATACACACCATATTTAAACTCCGTATTAATACCTCTTTGCGCTAATTCTCTATTGAGATTTAATGTAATTTCCTGATTGCTTATGCGTTGCAGTATTGGTCTTCTAGAAAATATTACTTGAGATTGATTGTTAAGTAATATTTTTTCTATTTTATTTAATCGTTTATGTTTTACAAAACGTTCTGTAGGTGTTATCAATTTTATATCACCTTCAGAAACTACATTTTTTATAACAGTTACTTTTTCTTTGCTAAAAATTTTTTTAAAATTGATAGTATCATTTTCAAAGAACGTTGTAGGAAATTTATAATTTTCTTCCAATATGGTTTGCGCATATTCAAAGGTTTCCTGCTTGGTTGTGTCTATTTGTTGATAAAAAAAGTTTTTAAGTTCAGATTCTGTAATTGTTTCTCTGTTTTCGCTAAATCGTGATAATTTTTGATAAAAATCATCTAATTCGCGTTCACTAATATTGTCAGATACTTTTAGCAATGCAGCATTAACATCACTTTTAAATTGATTATCGGCCATTTCAACAGAGTTTTTAATCCAAAAAACCTGTACTGCAATGATTCCTACTAAGGAAATACTCATTAATAAAATGATGAGTATAAAAACCTTTTTATTCATTCCACAAAATTAACGGTTTATTTAGAAACAAATTAAACTATCTGTTACTATTTAACAAAAACACTGAAGATTTAACAATTATTTAAGGAAATCAAGTCTTTCTTGTGCTTTCGCAACAATTTTTAAGTATTTCTGCTTGAATTTGCAATACTTTATTGGAAGTTTCCTCTAAATCAATATTTTCGATAACAAAATCTGATTTTGATATTTTATCTTCATCCGAAAATTGATTTTTTATTCTATTCAGTATATCCGTTCGCGTAGTATTATCTCGTTTTAAAACACGCGCTATTTTAGTTTCCAAAGGTGCTGTAACGGTTATTATACAATCACACAATTTGTCACTACCATTTTCAAATAAAATAGCATTTTCGTAAATTATATAATCTCCTGATGATTTTGCTATAAACTTTTTTAGATGTTTGTGCACTTTTGGATGTACAATCGCATTTAAAATTTGTAATTTTTCTGGGTCTTCAAATACTATTTTTGCTATATATTTTCGATGTAAGCCTTCTGCTGTATATGATTTTTCTCCAAATTCTTTTACTATTTTTTTGCGGATATTTTTTGAAGTATCAATTAATTTTCGCGCTTCCAAGTCGGCAATATAACATGTAATACCAAGTTCTTGAAACATTTTTAAAACCGTAGTTTTACCACTACCTATTCCTCCTGTAAGCCCTACTACTTTCATTTTTTTTCAATCAAATATTCTATTTTATTTGGCACAATTTTAACAGATGTTATTAATGAAGTTTTTTCTACAATCTTAGGAATCAAGTAACTTAATCCATTATCTTTTGACTCATTATAATCACAAATTACTTCAAAGTTTTTGGATGTTATTTTATTAAAATTCAACAATCCTACTTGATAAATCACATTTACTTTGGTTGGAAAAGTGGTGATTGAATATTCTTTTGGTAAGTTTACAATTTTAAAAGGTACAGACAGCGTACCTTCAGTAAATTTATCAACTTTAATAGCAACTAAGACTTCTGAATCAGAAAAAGATAAGCCTTCATATTTTGAAATATTTAAACTAATTTTTTTATTTACTTCTGAAGATACCTCACTTAATATCAATTTATTGGTTTTAATTTCATCTATTGTATCCAATTGTTCTTCTGGTCCAATAATCGTTATATATTGTGGTGTTAGTGCTATTTTTTCAGCAAAATTATATCCTAATTTAAACTGAATGTCTGCATCTAATTTTATAGGTATTTTTTTTGTTTTATTTTTCCCCAAAACAACCAAAATACTATCTTGAACTATTCTAACTATAGTTGTTTCTATATCTAACTGCGATTTTAAATCTAACAAGTGATGATTAGGAAGATAATAGTATTTATTTCCTTTTTTATGTACTAAATTTTGCAATCCAAAATTTAATTTCTTATTCTTTATTTTATATGACAATAGATTAAAACCTGTTGATTCTATTGAAGCAGTTACTTGTGTTATTGGTTTGTTTTGTATTGTTTTATCTACTGAAAGACTACTATACGCTACATCAAACTCAACATCAGCAACATATGTTTTAGAAAGCTTAATAAGCGACCAAAACACTATAGATAAACTTAAAAAAACTAAAAATGTTTTTAATTTAAAATTAAGTTTCAATTTTTTATTTGTTCTATTTTTCAAGTGATATCAATTTTACAAAAACTAAAGATACAAAAAAAGGCTGTCTAAAAAGTATTTATTTTGTCATTTTGAGCGCAGTCGAAAAATCTCAATTATATTATAATAAATTAATTATCATTTTTTTAGATTCTTCATTCCATTCAGAATGACACTTTTTAGAGAGCCTTTTAAAATACAGATTAAATTCTGATTTTATTTTTTATCAGTATTATTTAATTTATTGGTCAATTCCATAGAAATTGCTGAACGTTCAAATTTAATTTTTCCTGCGCTTGTTTCAATAACTACAGTATTATCTTTCTCGTTTAACTCAACTATTTTACCGTGAATACCACTTGTAGTGATAACGCGTGTTCCTCTTTTAATTTCTGCTTGAAATTTTTTTTCTTTTTTTTGACGATTCATTTGAGGGCGAATCATAAAAAAATAGAATACCAAAATCATGGCTAAAATCGGTAACATTGAGGCTATACCACCACTTGCTCCTTGTAATACTATTGTTAAATACATCTAAATTTAGTTTTTATTAATTTTTATATTTTCATCAAGCATTCGTTGCTTACTCTTTGTATTTCTTTTTGGGTTTTTAGGCGCATTAACAAACGTTTTAATTTTTACCGTTTCCGCTCCTTTTTCAGTATTAGTAGTTAATGTCACTACTTTTGTTACCTTGTTTTTTTTACCAGAAGAATTAAATACTACTTTTATTTCAGATGATTCTCCAGGTTTTACAGCCTCAGTTGGCCAAGTTGGGACTGTACATCCACAACTACTTCTAGCCTTAGTAATTACTAAACTACCTTTACCTACGTTTGTAAATTTAAATACAGTTTCTACCTTGTCTCCTTGATTAATTGTTCCAAAATCATGTTCTGTTTTCTCCCATTTAATTATAGGCATTAATCCACTTTTCGCTTCTCTTTCTGCAGCTGCTTTAACATTTTCAGCCTTTACTCTTGAACTTGCATCATCTTTACATGATATAAAAGCTACAAATAAAACTGTAATAACTAGTATTTTTTTCATTTTTTTATGTTTTTAAAATAATTAGATTGTAAATGTATAAAATTATAATAATCCTCTACCTATTTTTTGTATTCTTTTTGATGCTATAAATTCTTTTAAAATTTTGTCTAAAACTCCGTTAATAAAATAACTACTTTTTTCTGATGAATAATCCTTTGCGATTTCAATATACTCATTCATTGATACTTTTGTAGGAATTGATGGGAACTCTAAAAATTCGCAAATTGCCATCTTCATCAATATCATATCAATCTCTGCGATACGTTCTGTATCCCAATTTGGTGTTTTATCATCAATATCATCATTGTATTTCTGATGATTTAAAACTACTTTTCTATATAATTTTAAAACAAAGTTTTTATCATCTTCATCTTTATACAACTTGCTTAGTCGATATGGTTTTTGCGGTTTTAAACCATTTATATCTTTAACAATCCATGTGTTTACAAAAGGGATATCATCAACCCAACTTATTTGTTGGTCTTCAAAATAGTCGGCTAACTTATCATTTGGTGCTATAATTTCTTTAAAAATAGTCAAAACAAACTCTTTATCTTCTTCAAAAGATGTTGTTTTGGTTTCCAAATATTTTTTATAACTATCACTCTCTTTTATCAAATCCCAAATAACACGAACAAACTCAGTATCTAATTTCCAGTTACTTAATTTTCTGTCTTCTAAAAAGTCATTAAGCGAAATACTCTCTTTAAAACAAGTGATTGCTTGATTATTAACAAATTTTGTGTTTGGATTTTTTTCTTCAGATGATGCCAAATATTTCTTTTTAGCTATTTCAATATGATTAGAAGCCATTTCTTGTACTTCTACAAGTAAATTTAAAAGTAAGGCATGTAAATCGGCCATTTTATCAATGCTTTGTAGCAAAAATTTTTCTTCGGCATTTAAATTGTCATTTTTAGATTGAAGTGTTGCGTATACTGATTGCATTACCTTTACTCTAATATGTCTTCTGTTTATCATTTTAAAAGAACGTTTAAAAATATATGTTAAATTATATGTTGCAAAAGTACTATTAATTTTTAATCTACTATCTTCGCCTTTATAAATTTTTAACAAAAAATGAAAGCTTTAAAATACGTCAATAAATATTTTTCAAAATACAAATATCGCTATAGTATTGGAATAGTTATTAGCGTACTTTCAAATGCTTTAAAACTTCAAATACCTGACTTAATAAAAAATTCTATTAATGTTGCTAATGATTACAACAAAGGCTTACTAACTGACATTTCATTGGTGAAATCTTCATTACTTACCAATATTTTATTAATTATTGGCGCTGCTATATTGGCAGGAATTTTTACATTCTTGACCCGTCAAATGATTATTGTAACCTCTCGCTTGGTAGAATATGATTTAAAAAATGAAATATATACGCAATATCAAAAACTATCTCTTAACTTTTATAAAAAGAACAGAACAGGTGATTTGATGAACAGGATTAGCGAAGATGTAGGAAAAGTACGTATGTATTTTGGTCCTGCTGTAATGTATACATTAAATATGATTGTATCCTTAATTATAACGGTCTTTTTAATGATTAGAACTGATGTTCTTTTAACAATGTACACACTTTTACCTTTACCTATTTTATCAATTTCTATCTATTATTTAAGCAAATTGATTCATAAAAAAACAACCATTGTTCAACAGTATTTATCAAAATTAACAACTGCATCACAAGAAACTTTTTCAGGAATAAGAGTTATAAAATCATACGCAACTGAATCTTCAACCATCACTAATTTTGAGGAATTATCAGAAAGTAGCAAACAAAAAAATATTGATTTATTTAAAGTACAAGCTTTATTTTTTCCTTTAATGATTTTGCTAATTGGAGCAAGTAATTTATTGGTAATCTATATTGGAGGACTACGCTACATAGAAGGCTTAATAACTATTGGAGATATTGCCAAGTTTATTATGTATGTTAATATTCTTACTTGGCCAGTTGCTGTGTTGGGTTGGGTTACTTCAATAGTTCAGCAAGCAGATGCTTCTCAATCAAGAATCAATGAATTTTTAAACGAAAAACCAGAAATAAAAAACCATTCAGTTGGCACTTCAAAAATTGGCGGAAGCATTCGTTTTAAAGAGGTGTCATTTACATATGATGACACAAATATAACTGCACTAAAAAATATTTCTTTTGAGTTAAATCAAGGAGAAACGATGGCTATTTTAGGTAAAACAGGTGCAGGAAAATCTACCATAGTAAATCTAATAGCAAGACTATATGATCCAAATAACGGTAAAATTACTATTGACAATAAAAACTTACAGCAGTTAAATTTAAATGATTTACGAAACGCTATAGGTTTTGTACCTCAAGATGCTTTCTTGTTTTCAGACACTATTGAAAACAACATCCGTTTTGGAAATGCAAATGCTACAGAAGAAACCATAACAAACGCAGCAAAAGACGCTTACATACATCATAATATAACAGCATTTAAAGATGGCTACAAAACTTATATAGGTGAACGAGGCGTAACATTGTCAGGAGGACAAAAACAACGCGTTTCTATCGCACGAGCTATAATTAAAAACCCTGAAATTTTAATTTTTGATGATTGTTTATCTGCAGTTGATACAAATACCGAAGAAATTATTTTGCAAAATTTAGAAAGAATTACCAAAAATAAAACAACTATAATTGTTAGTCATCGTATTTCTTCCATCAAACATGTAGATAAAATTATTGTGCTAAAAGATGGTAAAATTATACAACAAGGTACACATAATCAACTATCTAAAGAAGAAGGTTTTTATAAAAAACTATACGAACAACAACTTCTAGAAGACGTTTAACAAATAAACTTTTGTTTTTTTTGTGATAAATATTGTAAAAGCAATTTATTTTTTTAGATTTGTCATACAAAAACAATTAACCAATTAAAATTTAGTGAAAAATATGAGCGACCAGAACTATAATGAACAAGAAGAGATTTTCTCACAAGTTTTACGAGCAGGAAGAAGAACCTATTTTTTTGATGTAAGAGCAACTAAGGCTGATGATTACTATCTAACAATTACTGAAAGTAAAAAATTCACCAATGATGATGGTTCTTTTCATTACAAAAAACATAAAATTTATCTTTACAAAGAAGATTTCTCTGAATTTAATGAAATGCTAAAAGCAGCAACTGATTATATTATAAATGAAAAAGGTGAAGAAGTAATTAGCGAACGTCACCAATCAAACTATAGTAAAGAATCTGAAGTTAAAGAAGAATCAACTACTAGTGAAAATTTCACAGACGTAAGTTTTGATGACATCTAATCTGCTGTTATACAAACAATAAAAATTAAAATCGTTATATCTAGTATAACGATTTTTTTTATCCTTTTTTAAAAATAAATCTATACTTTTATAAACTATTTTAACCTAACTACCCAAAATGAAACTATCAAAAACCCTACTAACATTTTCGCTTTTATTTTGTATTGTAACAAATGCTCAAAGAAAAGAACTTAAAACACAGTCGCTCAGCGAAGGAACTATTGAAAATCAATTTGATTATTTGATTATAAAGTCGAATAGATATGAAGAGTTTAAAGTTGTAAAAAGTTTTTGGCTAACGAACCTTAAAAAATCAGTTGGAGATTCTTTAATCAAAATGAGAAAAGAATTACATACTAAAAGTGATGTTATCAATCAAAAACAAAAACAAATAGACAAACTTACTATCTCGTTATCTGATACCAAAAAGAGTGTAGAAAATTTGAATAAAGAAAAATCAAGTATTAATTTTTTTGGTGCAAAAATTTCAAAAGCACTTTACAACAGTATTTTATGGTTTCTTATAGTTGCATTAATTGCTGCTTTAAGCTATTTTGTCTTTAAATTTTATCATAGCAATATTGTAACAAAAGAAACTAAAACTAAATTTTCTGATCTAGAACGTGAATTTGAAGGTTTTAGACATCGCTCACTTGAGCGCGAACAACAACTTCGTAGAAAATTACAAGATGAAATAATAAAACAACGAAAAGATTAAAGATTTCAAATTAATTCATAAAAAAAATCCGATGTCAAAAACATCGGATTTTTTTATGAATTTTATTATTTTTAATAGACTATGCGTTTGCTAAAACTTCTTGAACTTTGTCTGCTGCTTCTTGGAACTCAACAACAGAATGAACTGGCAATCCACTATCTTCAATTAACTGCTTCGCTTCAATTGCATTAGTACCTTGTAACCTAACAATAATAGGAACATTCATATCATCTCCCATATTTTTGTATGCTTCAACAATACCATTTGCTACACGATCACAACGTACAATTCCTCCAAAAATATTAACTAAAATAGCTTTTACATTAGGATCTTTTAATATAATTCTAAAACCTGTTTCTACACGTTCAGCATCAGCAGTACCTCCAACATCTAAGAAATTTGCTGGTTCTCCTCCTGATTGTTTAATTAAATCCATTGTACTCATTGCTAATCCTGCTCCATTTACCATACATCCTACATTTCCATCAAGATCAACATAGTTTAATCCTGCAGCATTTGCCTCTACTTCTATTGCATTTTCTTCACGTAAATCACGTAATTCTACATAATTTTTATGACGGAATAAAGCACTATCATCAAGTGTAACTTTAGCATCAACGGCTAAAATTTTATCATCTGATGTTTTTAATACAGGATTTATTTCAAATAAAGTTGAATCTGACTTTACATATGCAGTATATAATGAACCTACAAATTTTACCATTTCTTTCATTGCAGTACCACTTAAACCTAAGTTAAATGCTATTTTACGCGCTTGAAAAGGCATTAATCCTAATGCAGGATCTATTTCTTCATTAAAAATTAAGTGAGGTGTTTCTTCCGCTACTTTTTCGATATCCATTCCACCTTCGGTAGAATACATAATCATATTTTTTCCAGTTGCGCGATTTAATAAAACCGACATATAATATTCTTCTGGTTCATTATCTCCTGGATAATAAACATCTTCGGCAATTAAAACTTGATTTACTTTTTTACCTTGTGGCGGTGTTTGAGGTGTTTTTAACATCATTCCAATGATATCATTAGAAATTGTCTTCACTTCATCTAAAGATTTAGCCAATTTTACGCCTCCTCCTTTACCACGTCCTCCTGCATGAATTTGAGCTTTTATAACCCACCATCCTGTACCTGTTTCGGTAGCTAGTTGTTTTGCAGCATCAACTGCTTTATTTTGATTATCAGCAACAATTCCACGTTGAATTCTAACGCCAAAACTGTTCAGTATTTCTTTTCCTTGATATTCGTGTAAATTCATCAATAAATAATTTTAATTGTTATGCAAATGTACTACAATCAATTTGTTTATCATATTGTAATATTAAAAAAGTTGACTATTGTACTTTACAAGCCTTTTAACTACTGATATCTTTAGGTTTTTAATTGAAAATACAGCGATGAAATGTATTTAAAACCTATTTTATAGTAATCTAAAAACTTAAGATTAAATTTGTGAGGCAATCGTTATTTTTATGTAATTTCACACCATCAAATTAAAAGTATGATTGTAGCTGAAAATGTTTCTAAAAATTACGGTGAAGTAGAAGTATTAAAAAACATAAACCTAACTATTGCAAAAGGCGAAATTGTTGCTATTGTTGGTCCTTCTGGAGCTGGAAAAACTACACTTTTACAACTCTTAGGTACATTAGACAAACCAACACTAAATACAAATGCAACAATAAGTATTAACAATCAAAATATTTTAGCATTTTCTGATAGCGAATTATCTAAATTCAGAAACAAACATATTGGTTTTATTTTTCAATTTCATCAATTATTACCTGAATTTACAGCTTTAGAAAATGTATGTATTCCTGCTTTTATAGGCAACAAATCTAAACAAGAAGCAGAAAAAGAAGCAAAACGTTTATTAGATTTTTTAGGACTTTCGCATAGGATAAATCACAAACCAAATGAACTTTCTGGCGGCGAGCAACAACGCGTTGCCGTTGCACGTGCGTTAATCAATAATCCGTCTGTTATTTTTGCTGATGAACCAAGTGGAAACCTTGATTCAGAATCTGCTAAAAACTTACACGAACTCTTTTTTAAATTGCGTGATCAATTTGGGCAAACCTTCGTAATTGTAACGCATAACCAAAAATTGGCTGCAATGGCTGATAGAAAATTAGAAATGAAAGACGGTATAATAATTAATAATTAATAAAGAAATGATTGCCATAATAAGTGCTATGCAAGAAGAGATACAAGCTCTATTAAATAAACTTGAAAATGTAACAATTGCTGAAAAAGGGATGCGTAAATATTATACAGGAACTCTTTTTAACAAAAAAGTAGTATTGGTTTTTTCGCGTTGGGGAAAAGTTGCTTCTGCAGCAACAACAACTCAATTGATTAATGATTATAACCCTTCAGAAATTATTTTTACAGGTGTTGCAGGAGCATTGAAAGACAGTTTAAATATTGGCGACATAGTAATTGGAGAAAATTTATATCAATACGATGTAGATTGCCGTCCTATTTTTAAGAAATTTGAAATTCCAATTTTAAAAAAGGAGTATTTCACTACTCAAAACCAAGAAAAGTTAATCAAGGCTACTTCGCTATTTTTAAAAGAATATAACAATTATATAACTCAAGAAAAAGCGCAATTTTTTGATATTACAACACCTTCTGTAAGTATAGGTAACATCGCAACTGCCGACCAGTTTATATCATCGTCAAAAAAAGTAGATGAATTAAATTTACAATTACCATCAGTACTTTGTGTTGAAATGGAAGGCGCGGCTGTGGCTCAAGTTTGCTATGAATATAAAGTTCCTTTTTCTGTAATTCGAATTATTTCTGACAAGGCAAATGACAATGCAACTATTGATTTTCCTAAATTTGCTAAATCAATAGCGAGTAATTATGCTTTAGGTATTTTAAAAAACTATTTTGCCTAAGTCAATCAATTTTTTATATCTTTGACCAATCTTTTAAACAATGCAATTTAGGCAACCAGAAATTTTATACGCATTACTGCTCATTATCATTCCGATAATAGTTCACTTATTTCAACTTCAACGTTTTAAAAAAACTCCATTTACTAATGTTGAATTTCTAAAGAAATTAAAGTTCCAAACACGTAAAAGTTCAAGACTCAAAAAATGGCTAATTTTACTAACAAGAATACTTGCTTTTACAGCAATTATACTTGCATTTTCAAAGCCTTTTTTATCAAATAAAAAACAACATCAAAAATATACGACAACCATTTATGTAGATAATTCTTGGAGTATGCAACTGAAAAACCAAGAAGGTGAACTGCTGCACAATGCTGTTCAACAAATTTTAAAAAACATAAAACAGTCTACTACTTTTTCGCTGATTACGAATGATGAAATTTTTAAGGATTTAGATGTAAAAGAATTAAAAAACAAATTGTTAAATATAAAATATTCAACAAAAAAAGTAGATTTTAACACCGTTTTACTAAAAAATAAACAATTAGTATCAAAACAACGTAATACTATAAATAATTTAGTATTAATATCTGATTTTCAAGAAAATACAAATATAAATAGTTTGAAATCAATTAAAGAAAATATCCAAATTTCATTAGTAGATATTAAAAACAGTAATTCTTTAAACATCAGTATTGACAGTTTGTATATAACTAGAAAAAACAACAAAGAAATTACTCTCAAAATACAACTAAAAAATACAAATTACTCTACTGACAACCTTTCTGTTTCTTTATATAATGATACATTTTTAGTTGGTAAAACAACTACGCCTATTTCTGAAAATAAAATTTCTGAGGTAGAATTTA
>CAMZLV010000056.1 GCA_947311835.1 uncultured Lutibacter sp.
TAAGTTTCTTATTCGGAATCGTATTACTATCGTGTACAACAAATGAAATAGAAAATACAATTGTTACAAATAATTCAAATGCAATTCCTGTTTACAATCAAGCATATAACGAAAATTTTGATGCTGATTCAATTGATTTTATTATTCAAAATGCTCAAAACGCTTATGTATTGATTGACCCTTTTCAAGAAAACATAACACAACATATTGCAACTATAAAAGCAAATGGCAATCAAATTGGAGCGTATATAAGCATAGGAACTGGAGAAAACTGGCGTGCTGACTTTACCGATATCCAACCATATTTGGTTTCTACAGCTTGGGGAGAATGGCCAAATGAATTTTTTATTAATACGGTTAGTACAGAAGTTATAAATCTTATGAAAACTCGTATTGATAAAGTTGCAGGTTGGGGTTGTGATTGGATTGAATTTGATAATATGGATTGGATTTTTGACGATGAATTAAGAGCAACTTATGCTTTTGAAGTAACACAAAATGAAGGAATTGCTTATTATCAAGAACTCTGTAACTATGCACATCTAAAAGGATTGAAATGCATGGCTAAGAATACAGTTGAGTTTGCATCAAATTTTGACGGAGTGCTTTATGAATCTTATAATAATGATAAAAATTGGTGGGATGTTGCTGGAGCAAAAAACTTTTTGAATACGAACAAATTGGTTATCATAAACCATTATAATGAAACCAATCCAAGTCAAGTATATGATGAATATATTGATATTTATGGCGATAAAATTGCTTTTATTTGTGAAGATAGAAATTTACAAAAATATGTGCACTTTAATCAATAAATCTTAAAAACATTGATTTAGAAACTTATGAAAAACTTATTTTTACTATTATTGACAATTACTGCTTGCAACAGTGAAAATCAAGTTAAAACTCAAATATCTGAACCACAACTTTTATTTAAATCTGGTTTTGAAGGAAACGTTCAAATCATTCCTTCTACAAATCCTGATGATATCAATGATTTTTCTGAATTAAAATATATGGTGATGCAAATCCAAAACATCAATGGATTGATGATATAGAAATTTGCGACGGAATACCTCAATAATTATCTACATCAATACCAAAACGAATGGCTCTAAAGTCACTTACCGATTGAAATACATTTTTAATTTTTAAAATGTGTTTTTTAGTATTTTTGAGTGATTGCTTTGGCGGAATAAACAAATACATGTTATCTACATAATTATAATGACAAAAAAAATGCACCAACATTACATTGGTACATTTTTTTAATCAACTAACCAAACTTTATTGCCTACCACATTGTTCGTTTGAACTTGTAATTATACTCTCTAATTCTAATGCTGTTATAAATTGCGCTGTATAAGTAACTCCATTATTTACTAATTCGCCATAAAAACCTCTCATATGGTTTCTAGAACCACATTTTAATTTAGCGTATACATTCAAAATAGTTGAATTATTCGTTCTATTTTCAAACTCTGCTATATCTTTTATATCTAAGTCTTCTATTGTTGCTCCAGCTTTTAAAGCCTCCGTTAATGAAATACTTGCTTGTGCAGTTAAATCATTATATAAAGTTTGTAGCTCTTGATTATTAAATTCGCCTCTATTTGGCAATACTGGATCTTGCAATTGATATAAATTTATAAGTGACAATACTTTATTCATATGATTTTGTTCACTTGATGCTATATTATTAAATATAGTAGTTCCATACTTATCAAAAGAATACAAATACACATCACGTGCCAATTTTTCTTCTTCTCTTAACACTAACAAATCATTTTGTTCTGAAGCCGTTAACTCTACAACAGAGTTTGTATCGTTATCAGTACAACTCACCATCAAAAACACACTTGTAACAAATGCAAAAATTACTACTTTTCTCATAATTATATCGTTTTAAATTATTTTTATTATACTTCAAAATTAGACTTGTTACTTTGCATTATTTGTAACAAAAGTTACCTAATATTATTAATTATGAAAATTTTAAGAAAAAAACTCGCAATTTAAGTTATTTTTAACAAAATAGAATGGAAAAGTTGCATTTACTAATTGAACTTAAGTTATCAAAAGATAAAGAATTACTACGATTGAATATAGTGAAGAAACTAATAATTATCAACGTCAATACCAAAACGAATGGCTCTAAAGTCACTTACCGATTGAAATACATTTTTAATTTTCAAAATGTGTTTTTTAGTATTTTTGAGTGATTGCTTTGGCGGAATTTTAATTAACAAAGTACGAATATAAAGATTTCTAACTCTAGAAACTACAGGAGTTGTAGGTCCTAAAACGTTTTCTCCAAACACGCTAGTTAGTGATTTTCCCAACCAAATTGATGCAGAGTCAACACGATTGAAATCACGGTGCTTTAAGGTGATTTTAATCATTCTATAAAACGGCGGATAATGGTATTGCCAACGCTCATCCAACTGCTCTTTAAACATCGTACTATAATCGTTTGTAGAAACTTGTTGTAATATTTGATGATACGGATTAAAGGTTTGAATAGCAACCTTTCCTCTCTTTTTTGCTCTTCCTGCTCGTCCAGATACTTGAACCATTAACTGAAAACTACGTTCGTGTGCTCTAAAATCAGGGAAATTAAGCATATTATCAGCATTTAAAATTCCAACTAATGATACATTTTCAAAATCTAAACCTTTAGAAAGCATTTGTGTACCAACCAAAACATCAATTTCTTGCGCTTGAAACTGTCCTATTATTTTTTGATATCCAAATTTTCCTCGTGTAGTATCTAAGTCCATTCGACCTATTTTAGCCATCGGAAATAAATCAGCCAATTCCAATTCAATTTGCTCAGTACCAAAGCCTTTTGTGTTTAGTTTTTCACTTCCACAAGCGCCACAATTATATTTCATTGCTTGATGATATCCACAATAATGGCAACGTAATTCGTTTCTATATTTATGATACGTCAAACTTACATCGCAATTAGGGCATTGAGGCGAAACACCACAAGTTTCGCATTCTACTATTGGCGAAAATCCTCTTCTGTTTTGAAATAAAATTACTTGTTCTTTTTCTTCTAGCGCATTGTTTATCAGCTCAATTAATCGATCTGAAAAATGCCCTTTCATTCGTTTTTTGCGATGTTTTTCCTTGATGTTTACCAACTCTACTTCTGGTAATAATACATTTCCATGTCTACGATTGAGACTTACTAAACCGTATTTTTCTTCTTTAGCATTATAAAAACTTTCTACTGATGGCGTAGCAGAACCTAATAAAATTTTGGCTTTATGCATATGTGACAACACAATTGCTGCATCTCTAGCATGGTATCTTGGTGCAGGATCAAATTGCTTATATGAAGTTTCATGTTCTTCATCAACTACTATCAAACCAAGATTAGAAAAAGGTAAAAATAATGATGAACGTGCGCCGAGAATGATTTGTGCCTTTGGTTTGTTTTCAAGTACGTTATTCCATATTTCTACGCGTTCATTCATTGCATATTTAGAATGAAAAACTGCCACTTTTTCTCCAAAATAATCTTGTAAACGTGTAATCAGTTGAGTGGTAAGTGCTATTTCTGGCAATAAATACAAGACTTGTTTTCCTTCGGTAATTGTTTTGTTAATTAAATCGGTATAAACTTCTGTTTTTCCGCTACTTGTAATTCCGTGTAACAAGACAACATTGTTCGTTTCAAATGCCTTTTCTATATCGTTTAATGCCTTTTCTTGAAATTCATTTAATTTTTTTAGTTGATTTGTTTCTCCGTTATAATTTACTCTATCAACTTGAATAAAATAATATTCAAAAACACCTTTGGTTACCAATGCTTTTATAACTGCAGTTGAACTTCCTGATTCCTTTTCTAAATCAGTAACCTTTATCGGTTTTTTGGTACTTGATTGCAATTGGAAATAGGTTAAAACGGCTTCTCGTTGCTTTTTAGCACGATTTAAAGATTCTAATAATTCGTTTAATTTATCATTTGAATAAATTGGATTTAGTCGAATATATTTAATTAATTTAGGCTTATATTGTTCATAAATTCGTTCTTTTAAAATGATTGCCTTTTTATCAAGCATCGAATTTATAACAGGAAAAACAGTCTTTTTATTTAATATGCCAATTACTTGATTTACATTTAATTCTGATTGATGTTGTAAGGCTTCAAAAATTAAAAACTCATCATTATTTAATTCATTTTCGTCAGTAAAATCATTATTTTTTAAGATACTCGTTTCACTTTCCAACAAAAATGCGGACGGCAAGGCTGCACGAAACACATCACCTAAAGTACACATATAATAATCAGAAATCCATTGCCAATGCTGCAATTGTATTTGGTTTACAATTGGTGTTTTATCTAATATTTGATGAATATCTTTGGCCTCATATCCTTTTGGTTCATTTTTATGAATTTCATATACCAATGCTGTATAAATCTTTTTTTTTCCAAATTCTACAGCAACACGCATTCCTTTTTTAAGAAAAACTGCTTCTGCGTCCGTTATTTTATAAGTAAATAACTTCGGCAAAGAAATGGGTAATATGACGTTTATATAGTTGATTATTTTGCGATTTATTTTCTTTTTCAAAAATACACTTTTTGTAATTGCTGTTATCTATTTTTTGAGATTTTAAATTACATCGGTTTCAAAATAAGAATTTAAATCTACTAAACAAATTGTTCAACTCATTAACATTTTAGTTACGACAGTCAAGGAAAACTCATCATTTATAAAGGACAAGTTTGTAGAAAAAATCAGTAAAATCGCGGTATCGTTATACCCTAAAAATTAAATTAACAAAGCAATTATTGCTATAAAAAATAGTAAAAATAGTAAGATTATGGTTTTCCAAAAGGGATGTGCTTTTTTAAGTTCCATAAACTGAAAGGAAACAAAAATAAATTTAATACCCGATAAAATTAAAATAAAAAAGGTGGCTATTTTTAAATCGACAAAATTAGATATTAATGCCGATAAAATGGTTAAAACTATTAACGTTACTAATGTATATGAAATATTTTTAGTCATAATTTATATTTATAAGATAAGGTATAAAACAGGAAATAACAATAGCCAAATTAAATCACACATATGCCAAAAGGCTGCCGTTGCTTCGATATCTTCTAACAAAGTCTTTTCTTTTTTTAATCCTAATTTGGTAGAAAATAAAATAATGATTCCGATGAAAACATGTACCACATGAAAACCTGTGAGCAACCAATAAAAAGTAAAAAAAGTGTTTGCCCCTAAAGTATGACCTGTTGTAATTTTTAAATAATATTCAAACCCTTTAAGTATCAAAAACAAGAAACCTCCTAACACGGTGTAGTTTATAAATGTATTTGATTTACGAAAATCGCCTTGTTTAAATTGATATACACTTGCTGCCATAAAAGCACCACTTGTCAATAAAAAAATCGTATTTATGGCTCCAAAGGTTGCGTTTAATTCTAAACGTGATTGATGAAATAATTCAGGATTTTCTTTACTACTAATAACCAAAGCAATTAATGCAATTCCGAAAGTTAGTAATTCAAGTAAAATAATAATCCACAGTAAAATTCCTCCAGGAGGATAGTAAATATTTTTATAATCAATTTTTGTGGTTTCCATAAATTTAGGTTTTAATCCCAATCTAAAAGTCGTTTTTCTCCTTTTAATTGTTGAATATCTGTAACATCTTGACTCATTTCAATAACGCCTCTATATTTTTTATTGTTATCTCTAATTGCAAAATACCGAATATGAATGATACGTCCTCTAAAGTTAAACCAAAACTCGGCTACATCTTTTGTGCCTGCTCTAAATTCATCTACAATACGTAATACCATATGCACACTTTTTGGTGGATGACAAAACTTCACCTCTCTCCCAATAATCCCTTTACTACGTGGAAAAACACGATCATCACCTCTATTATAAAAAATAACTTTATCATTTTCATCGACATAAGTAATATCAATAGGTAAAAAACGCAGTAATAAATTAACTTGTTCTGGCGTCATGTAACCTTCATCATAATGAAAGGTGTTTTCTGTAGAAAAAGACAGTTTTCTATCGGTAAAATCTTCACTAGGATGTATGTACTCTTCTGTTAAAGCAGGGTAACGTATTGGTTTTTTAGGCAACATCCATCCCATTTCTTCATCGCCAATATAAAATTCCTTCCAATCTTCTTCTGATAATAAATCCATCGCATTCGGAAACAAACGCATGTCTTCAATCGTCAATAATTTTTTAATTCCTTCTATTAAATAAGGTAGATTTATGATGATTTTTTGTGTATTTTTTTCTGAATTAAAGCCATTTAAAATACGTATTTGTTCTCGTAAATTATCATGAAAAGACCACATGCCTTGGCTTGGTCCTTCCCAACCATGTTTTTCTAAATACGGAAATAATTGATTTTCTTTTCTTGCAAACCGCTTTTCTATAGTTGTTAATTGATTAAAAATATTGTAGTACTTCTGAAAATCTTTAGCAACATCTACCTCATACAATTCTAATAATAAATTTTGTATGAGTTCGCTTTCTTGATAATATACTTTTACAGGATGTCCTGCTGGTAGTTTTTCTACTTCTGGTAAAAATGAGTTCATTTTATGTAAGGTCTTTTTATAGCGAACAAAAATAAAAGATTATTTTGTCTTTTATTGTAATGTTTGTTACTTTTAAAAAATAATTTTAAAAAGATACCTCACAGGTTTTAAAAACCTGTGAGGTCTTATCGCTAAGATTGATGCTTAATTTTATCATATAATTTTACCAAAGATTCTAACAACTCAACAGGAGTTGTTAAAATTTGATAATGATTTTGCCCAAACATTTGTGGCAAATAATACTTAGCATTGGCTTCTATAGCAAGTGCGTAGGAATTTATTTGTCGTTCGTTTAATTCTCTTAAGGCTTGTTTTACATCATTAATACCGTATTTTCCTTCGTATTTATCGTAATCATTGGGTTTTCCGTCAGAAATTAAAATGACCCACTTATTTTTGGTGTTCCTTTTGTCTAATAATGCACCAGAATGTCGTAACGCTGCACCAATGCGTGTATATCCCTGTGGCTGAACAGCACCTACTTTAAATTTGGCTTTGTTCCAGTCTTCATCAAAATCTTTAATGGTAATGTACGAGGAATGGTTGCGTGTTTTTGAGTAAAAACAATCAATGAAAAATCGATATTAAATTCGTTTAAAATTTCTCCAAAAAGGATTGATGTTTGTTTTTCTACATCTATTACTTTGTTATTTGCAGCATAACCATCACTCGATAAACTGGTGTCAAGCAAGAGCAAAATAGACAAATCTTTTTCTTTTTTTCTTTTAGACAAATATATTTTTTCTGATGGTGTATGTCCTGAGTGTACATCTACAAACAAATCGGTAATGGCATCTAAATCAAACTCATTACCTTGTGTTTGTCTGCGTTGTTGTTGGTATTTATTATTAACCGTAGTTAACATTTTGCGCAAGCCCATTAAAGTACTGCTGTTTTTAGCGATGGTTCTTTTGTAATAGCCAACATCGGTTTTTAAGATGGTTTTTGGATATACTTTACAAAAATTGGTTTTATAAGCCCGTTTTTCATAATTCCATTCATCATATTTTATATGATATCCTTTTTCATCATTTTCGGCACTTTCAGAGATAGTCGTGTTTTCTATAAATTCGGCTTGATATACTGAATGCGCAGTATCATCTACCCGAACGGTGTGCTTCATATTTAAATCTTCTAAAGCATTGGCGTGTTCATCTAGTTCATCATCGCCATCCATATGCTTAAAATTACCTCCAAACTCTTCGGCAGTTTCTACCTTTTCAAATTGATGTTGTAAAACGTTATCTTCTAACTGTTTTTGATCTACTTGTACCGAAATAATTTCTTCAACAGCCCCTGCATTTAGAGTTGTTTTTGGTTCTTCGGATGCTTTTTTAACCTTGTCTGTAAAATTTTTAAGGGTTTCTTCCTTTTCTTCTTCAGGGTTGTTTTTCATCCATTTTCCGTAAAGAAAAGTAGTATCTACAATTTCGCCTTCTTTGGTATTCTTGGTAAAAAATGTTAAAAACTGCTGATGGTATTTTTCTGTAACAGGAAACTGCACAAACAATTCTTTTAATACTGATTTTGATGTTTTTAATGCTTTTTGTTGTGCTTCTTTTAGTTCTTTTTCTTCGGAATTTAAAAAGTTAAATCCTAAATTTTTCTGAATAGATAAATACAACACTCGATATAAATAAAAGGCTATATTTTCTTCTTCCGTAGCAAAGAAAGATACTTTTTGTGGTAAAAAAAAGTTGTTGTTTTTGTAACCACCTTCGCGTTCTGCGGGATAAATAGCAATTGATTTTCCTGTAACTGCACGTGCAAAAATGGTGAGACGTTGCTTTACATCCTCTAAATTTACAGTATGCTCAATACTTGCCTCTTTTTGCTTTTTACGTCTTTTAAAGTAATTGGCAAATTTGGTAAAAATATAAGCGTCTGGTTCAAATTCGAACATTCTTTGGTTGTTTGTTGTCGGTTGTTGGTTGTTGGTTGTTGGTTGTTGGTTGTTGGTTGTTGGTTGTTGGTTGTTGGTTAATTTGGAACTATTGATTATTTTCTAACTACTAACTACTATATACTAACTACTATATACTAACTACTTATCAAATCATTAAATCACACAAATCTTTAAGTGCGGTTAGTATTTCTAAATCGTCTGTTAAAGGTTCTACAACGGCTACGTGTACCGATAATCGTTTTGGTAATCCGCTATGAATTAATTTGGCAGCATCTACCAATAGTCGTGTAGAAACGGTTTCGGTTAAGCCTAATTCGGTTAAATTTCTAATTTTAGTAGCAATATTGACTAATTTTTTGGCAACATCTTTATCAATATTCGTTTCATTGACTAAAATTTCGGCTTCAATTTTTGGTTCTGGATAGGCAAAAGAAATGGCTACAAAACGTTGTCTTGTTGATGGTTTTAATTCTTTAAATCCGCGTTGATAACCTGGATTAAAAGAGGCAACTAACATAAAATTTGGGTGTGCTTTTACGGTAATTCCTAATTTATCGATAAACAATTCTCTACGGTGATCGGTTAATGAGTGTACAGCCACAATTACGTCTGGTCTTGCTTCGGCAATTTCATCTAAATAAATAATGGCGCCTTCTTTTACGGCTTTGGTAAGCGGGCCATCCATCCAAACAGTTTCTGCTCCTTTAATGATGTAGCGTCCTATTAAATCGGTTGAAGAAGTTTCTTCGTGGCAGGCAATGGTCATCAATTTTTTATCCAATTGATGTGCCATAAACTCGATAAAACGAGATTTTCCTGTTCCTGTTGGTCCTTTTAATAAAAACGGTAATTTGTTTTTATAGGCGTGTTCAAAAACCTGAATTTCTTTTCCAGAGGGCTTGTAGTAAGGTGTGTTCATTACTTATTTCTTTAATTTTACAAAATTACGTGAAGTTATCAAATACTTTTCTGTTTTAGTGATATTCCACGACTTTTCTTGACTATTATTTAGTCCTTTTATGGTAAAATGAATACTTACCGTATCTTTATTTCTTTGGATAACAATTTTTTTAAACTCATTTTGTATGGCAGATTTTACAGATAAATTAGGGCATTTATTTAGTTTGTATGTCGCCATCATATCATTAGAAAACCACTGTAATAATTTGTTTAAATGTTTACCATCACATTCATCATTAATCTGTAATTCTTTTAGTATTTTACATTTTGGTTTTGTTGATGTTTTATCGCATGCATTTCCATACGCATACAAATACCAAGATAACAATGCTTTTTCTGGTTCATTTATTTGATGTAGATACACTTTATTAATCAATCCATTTTCTAAAACCACATGCGTAATTTTTGTATTGCTACCAAGGCACGATACAAAAAAACAAATTAGAATAAAGAGTGTTTTTTTCATTTTATCTACTTTATGAAAAGTTCTATTCTTACTTTAATATTAACCAACGAATACTTTTAAATTACAAAAATTAAAAACCAGTACTGAAATAATGCTACTACTCATTATTGATGTACAGCACTGGTCATCAATCTAAAAATTTATTTCCTTCTCTTTTTCATTTTAAAACTCTTTGTTTTTTTTATTTGGCTGATGAAAACAATGTTGGTTTAAATGTAAACATAATCCATCCCCAAGAGTTATTTTCATTTTTATCTCCTCCTTTTAAAACCTGCATGGTATCTGTTGCTAACATTTTAGAATATCCAACATTTAAGTGAATGTCTTTGGCTATCTTATATCCTGCTGTAAAGTCTATTTCTGTTCCTAATTTTGCGTTCATTTTGGTTGCCCCATCATAAACTGCTGCGGGTGCTGAAAAGAAATGTGGAATTAATTTAGCCGAAAATTTATCTTTTTTATAAGCAATTGTAAAATTAATATCGGTTAACCCTACAGAACCTCCGTGGTTTCCTACATAAAAATAATCCATCCATCCATTAAATTTATGGTTGGTTCCAAAAAGAGGTGCAAATGACTTAATGTCTGATGAGGCATCGTTTTGGTCTTTACCAGAAAGATATTCTAAACCTGCTGCAACTGTAAAATTATCACCTACTTTATAACTAATATTTCCTGTATAATATAATGCACCAACACTATTGTTAGTTGCTTTTCCTGATTGAAAATACACCGCAGCATTGGTTTTAAATTTATCTTTATTATAGGTGGCTCTTGTTCCTATTGTTTGCATATAATCTACTGTTTGATCTCCTCCAGTATCTACATATTCTTTTCCAGAATTTAAAAGCAATACACTTAACCCGAAGTTATCAAATTTACCATGATACCAAGCGTATTGAAACGATTTATATCCAGCTACATTACTATATAAAATATCGTTACCTGATTGAGAATCTGAGTTTAATGCAAAACCAACATCTAATCTATTTGTTGCATTTGGTAAATATTTAAAGATAAAAGCATCATGGCTACGTGCTTGTTGTGCCCAACCTACAGAGCCAAAAATACGATGATCATCATATACAATTTCTTGTCTTCCTAATTTTAAAGAAATTTTATCTGACAAAGATGCCTGTGCCCAAGCCTGATGAAAAGCATTGGCATTATCTGCTGCTGATAAGGTACTTACGTCTCCCCAAACTCTTACATTTTGAAACGACATAAATAATTGTATTTTTTCATTTTTAAATCCGACGTTTAAACGCGTACGCTGCGATACAAAATTTGATCCATCTGCATTGGTTGCTAATAATGTTTTATAACCGTGTTTGTTTTCGTAACGAGGTCTAATTTCTGCCGATAAATCAAACTTTTGCGCTAATGCACTGGTAGCCATTAATAGTACCATTGCTGTTAAAAAAATTGCTTTTTTCATGATTGTTTATTTTTATTGAATTATAGTATTTAAAATTTAATTGTTGTTTTTATATAAAATGAACGCCCCCAAAGTTGCATATCTCTAGTATGTGCTGCTCCTATTTCATTTACAGTTACTATATCTTTTACATTTAACAGATTTTTTACTCCTGTTGTAACTTGTATTTTTTTCTTAAAAAACGATTTTAAAATAGTTGCATCTAAATTATGAAAGCTTTTTCTGGTAGTTTTTAGCAAGTTATTTGTACCTACTTCTTTAATAAACCCTGTTCTTTCTCCAGTAAATTTATAGAATATATTAAACCCTAGTCCTAAGTTATTTACTTGATAATTAATGTTTGAACTCATTTCTGGCGAATACAAAAACTCGTCAGTATTAAAGTTATCAGTAAATTTATTATAACGTCCAATAATTGAAACTCCTGTTTTTAGAGATAACTGTTTATTGGGCTGAAAAGCAACATCGATTTTCCCTCCAACAGATTTAAACCTATCTATATTAATGTAATTTCTATTGTTATTAACCATTTCGCTAAGTGCAATTAGGTTAGAAATATCATTGTAAAACAAAGAAGGCTCAATACTATACCATTTATATACATCTAACTTCTTTTTAAATGAATACTGTACATTAAAACTATTCGATTTTTCTACTTTCAAATTTTCATTACCCGAAATAATATAGGTTCTTGGACCTGCAGAAATATGAAAATCTAAAAACAGTTCTTTTAAAGAAGGGGCTCTAAATCCTTGTGCGTAAGAAAAGCGCAATACACTATTTTTATTTAATTTAATTTTAGAGTTAATAGCTGGAGATAATAAAACACCGTAGGTATTATTCCACGTTTGTCTAACCGCAGGTTGAATTTCAAAATTATTTGTTAACTTATAATTCAAACTTCCAAATAATGCAATTGTTTGAATTTTTTGTTTACCCTCTAATATTCTACTTCCTTTAGTCGTTTCTACATTTATATCTGTACCAAAAGCATAATTTAGTTTTTCTGAATATTCACTTTTCCCTAATTGAGCTTTTACACCACCATAAGTAAAGTTTACGATATTATTTTCTTTAATATCTGTCGTAGATATTGTACTCTCTAAAGTAATTGGATTCACATCATATGCATTATGATACCTCTCATAATCTAAATAGGATGCTGTAATATCTAAAAACTTATTAGACGCTACCTTACTTTGTATGTTAACTGAGTTATCTATACGTTTGGTATTGTAATTAATATCTTTAATTCTACCTCTTCTATCTGGTTCTCCTACAGAAAAAAGTGTTTCATCAGAAAGATTTCCACTATATCTAATTTTCGTTTTTTCTAATTGATATATATATGTAAGTCCTCCAAAACCTTGCTTTCTTTCAGACCAATTTAAATTTCTTGGAGCATTATTAGTAGATAATCCGTTAAAATTATATTTACCTCCGTTTAAACGCATTGTATTATTACCAAATTTAACTCCTAGAGAAGCGTTAAGGTTAACAGCATTAACATCTTCATAAGAAGCAGAAATTACACCTTCAAATTTTTCTTTTTGTGTTTTTTTAGTAATTAAGTTAATAACGCCACCCATAGCATCTGTACCATAATATACCGAAACAGGTCCTTCAATAACTTCTACACGTTCTATATTAGATAAATTGATTTGGCTTAAATCTATAATACCGTTTAATCGCCCAACTACAGGAACTCCATCAATTAAAATTTTAATATTTTCTTTTGATATCCCTTGAATTTCAATATTTGTTCCGAAAACCGAATTCTGATTTAAATCAATATTTAATTCTTGTTGAAATAATTCTCTTAAATTACTGGCGCCTTTATTTAGAATTATTTTATTGCTAATACTTTTTACTTTGTAAACCACATTTTTTTCTGATTGTGGCACAAATTGAGCTGTAACAATAACTTCTTCTAAATCTATTACTTTTGTCGTATCAATTACTTGTTGCGCTGTAATATTACCGATACAAAAAAACAATAGCATCCCTACTGAGATAAATAACTTACTCATTCTCATTTATTTACTATTTTAGATTGATTTTAAAAAAAACAGGCAAGCAATATATTACTTGCCTGTTCTACTTGGGGGAGATTAATAGATGTCGTGTGTAGTATTATACACATTAAATTTTCCTGTTGGATTTTGAACCCAATCTCCTTGAATTATTTTTTTAACTTTTAATGTTTTATCATTATAAATAACAATCGCATTTTTCTTACCCATAAAATAAGAAACCCATACTTCATTACCTGCTTTATTATATTCAAAATGTACAGCTCTTCCATCTACTCCTTTAGGAGCGTGTAACGTTTTTATAAATTTTAAAGTATAAGAATCAAAAACATCTACTGCAGAGTTTAATTTAGCATCTGGATTTAAGGTTCTATCAACCCATAAGTGTTTAGATTTTGGATGCGACTTTACAAACAACGCTCCTCCTCCATTTCCAGTAGCTTTTACTTCTTTAACGACAGTCCATTGACCTTTACCGGGGTTTGTTTTAATAAATGATAATTTATTTTCTCCTAAATGAGAGGTTACCCAAACATTTCCGTATTTCGTTTTTAGATTGGTTCCTCTACCTGGATGTGGCTTGATACCCGTTTTAATAATTTTTACTAATTTTTTATTTGGCACATCAATCACTACAATTTTGTTTGAGGCATTTGCTGCTACTAAAAAGTAATGACCTGTTGAATCAAACCCTCCATCGTGTAAGAATCGAGCGGTTGGAATTTCGGTGATTTTTGGGTTTTTAGGATCAGAATAGTCAACAATATCTACCATTCCTCTTTCTTTTACATTACAAATCCAAACAGGATCTGTGTGTGAAGCAACAATAGAAGCCACACGTGCTTCTTCTATATATTCTTTATCTCCATCACAAGCTTTACCAGCAGTGGGTGTTATGCTAATTGGTTCTAAAGTTTGCGCATCTAAAATAGCAATATGACTAGGACTATACCCTCCAAATACCAAATACTTATCTTCATATCCTTTGTATTTAGATACTTCTACTGAACGAGAATCGAATCCTCCTTTTACTTCAGCAACAATTGTTGGTATTTTAGTATAAGTATCTATCATTGTAATTTTACCATCTCTACCCACAGAATAAATATATCTACCAGAAGCAGATGTACGTAAAATATGTACCGCAAATCCAGTTTTTAACACTGCTACTTTTTCTTTGGTATCTCCATCTATAATCGCTACTTTACCTGCATCACGCATAATAACACCAAAATAATTTTTAATATTTCTATTATGTTGTGGTTTGGTTGGTCTATCTGCAACAGGGATTATTAATTTCCAAGATGCTGTCATTTCTTTCATACCATAAGGAGGAACAATTGGTGGATCTACTTGTAAGAAGCGAGTCATTAACTCAATTTGATGTTCAGATAAAATTCCTTTCCATTCTGGCATTCCTCCTGCTGTACCGTTTTCTATAAATGTTCTAATACCTTCTGCTCCTAAAACTTTGGTTGCTATCGCTTTACCATCGCCATCTGGTAATAGAGAAGGGCCTGTTGCTCCTTTTCTGCTAGAACCATGGCATCCAGCACATTTATCAAAAAATATTTGCGCTCCTTCTTTCATTTCTGCATCAGAAATTTGTATTCCTGTAGATGCTACTGTTTCTTTCTTTTTAGAATAATCGGGTTTCTTTTTTTCTTCTTTACAGGCTGTTAGCATTATTGCCGCTGTAAAAACCACTGTAATTAATTTTAAGGTTTTCATTTTTTTACTATTTAGTTATTGATTGTTTTATTTTTTTTCTATTCATTTTAAGCAATAAAAACCTTCTCTCTCTTCTTTTTGAAAAGAAAAAAGGTTTTTTAAATTTTATAAATTTATAGGAACTTTTTTGGTTAGTTACTCTCTAATGCTTCATCAGTAGGTTGTCCGTGTTTGATAAAATCGATGATGTACATGGTAATTCCTGTAGAAAATAGTGTAGCACAAATAATTAATACCCAAAAATGGACTTCAATTTCTTGTTGTACTTCCATAAACGGAATTTTCATTTTACGTTCCATATATACTTGTGCAACTCCTGCTACACCAAAGGCTACTGTCATCCCAATTATACCTATATTTGAAAACCAAAAAGCCATACGTCCTAAAGAACTATCGTAGCGTTTTCTACCTGTCATATTTGGTAAACTATAACTAATAATTGCCAACACAATCATTGCGTATGCACCCCAAAAGGCTAAATGACCGTGCATTGCGGTAACTAGCGTTCCGTGTGTGTATAAATTTGTTTGTGGTAAGGTATGCGCAAATCCTAATAAACCTGCTCCAACAAAAGAAACAATGGCAGCACCCAATGTCCAGTACAATGCTAATTTATTTGGATGTTTTTTCTCTCCTTTTCTGTACATATTTACAGCAAATAATGCCATCGCTAAAAAGGCTAACGGTTCTAGAGCAGAGAAAATTCCACCAACAATTAACCAAATTTTATTAACACCTATATAATAGTAGTGATGACCTGTACCTAAAACTCCAGATAAAAATGTTAATCCTACAATTACATACAACCATTTTTCGATAACCTCTCTATCTACACCTGTCAATTTGATTAATAAGAATGATAAAATACCTCCCATAATTAATTCCCAAACACCTTCTACCCAAAGATGAACAACCCACCAACGGAAAAAAGAATCTAGTACTTGACTATCAAAAGGCAACATCCCAGGTAAATATAAAAGGGCTGCAAAAAACAATCCCATAGATAAAACCAATGCAGTTGTAGTTTGTCTTTTTCCTTTAAAAAGGGTAAGTAAAATAATTCCTAAGAATAATAATACGTTTACAACCACTAAGAAATCTAAGGGTCTTGGTATTTCTAAAAATTTACGTCCTTCCCAAATATTCATATGAAAACCTACAATAGCGGCAACACCAACCAATGCAAGTGATATTAACTGAACATACGCCAATTTTACACTTACCAGTTCTCGTTGTGCTTCTTCTGGTATGATGTAATAAGCGGCTCCCATAAAACCTGAGAGTAGCCAAACAACTAATAAATTTAAATGTACTGCTTTTGCGGTGTTAAAAGGAATCCATTGATGTAATCCATCCATACCTGCATGAGCGAATCCCATAATGAATCCGTAAACTAATTGAAGTGTAAATAGCAACATTGATAAAGCAAAAAACCAATAGGCTACTTTTTGTGATTTATATTTCATAATATGTTAAGTTTAGTTATTGATTTTATCTTTTGCTAAAGGAGATACTACACGGTCAAATCCGTTAAGATCTACGTGCCCTATCCATTCAAAGAAGTTAATTAAATCGTCTGCCTGCTCGTTTGTAAATTTGTAAGCAACCATTTTTCTTCCATTAGGTTCCCAAGGTACTGGAGACATTAAAATAGCTTTAATGTAACCTTTACCTCTACGGTCTATTACTTTGGTAAGTTCTGGAGCGTAATAACCTCCTTCTCCAAATAATGTATGGCATCCCATACAGTTATTAGAGTCCCATAAATTTTTTCCACGCACTACAGAAGGTGAAATGTTTTCTGCATGCGATTGATCTTGACTTTCTCCTAATGAATACACTGTTAAGGCAATAAACGCCAAAAATGTAACTAGTGTACCTATTAAGAAAAAGGCTCTTGCTTGTTTTTTTGAAAGCATATAATATATATTTTAAGTTAGTGAAATTCAATAAAAGACTAATTAGTCTTTTATTGTACAAAGATATATAAGATATTCCTGTAAAAAGATGATTTTTATCATGTTAAATAAATATTTTGAAATTATTTGCTAGAAAATTGAAATAAAAAAATAAAGAACAGAAATTGACAACTATTATTTATGGCACGTTGTTTGTAATACACTGAATAATAATACGAACCAAAATAGTATTAACAATTTAAAAAACACCCATATTATGAAAAATCGGATTTTATTATTTGCATCAATAGTTATATTAACTATATCGTTACAAAATTCAAAAATATATGCACGTTCAACGACTTTTGTAGAAAACGGAATTACTTTTTCTGTTTTTGAAAATGGAGAATTTGATTTTTATTTAAATACAGTTGCTGACAGATTAGGTATTAATTATAATAGTTCAAATGTTAGTATTAGTTTTAATACAGGATATGATTATGATACATATGTTCAATATGATGATTATGGCGCTATCATTCAAATAGAAAACACTCCTATTTACTATGATTATTATGGTAGAGTGAATAGAATTGGTGATATAAATATTCGCTATAATTCAGGAAGACTTCATAGAATTGGTGGTTTATATATACATTACAATAGTTATGGAAATTACTCACATTATTCAGGATATATCAATCCTTATAACAGACATTATGTATATCATCCGTATCACAACTGGTTTGTAAGACCTTATTTTGGATTTTCAATTGTTAGAGCAAATCCGTATAGACATCATTATAATCCGCATAGATACACCTATTATAGAGATCATAGATACGCTTATAGACACAGTAGAAACAACTACAATATTCGTCAGCAAAAAAGAAATGCTTATAACACAAGACGCAACGTTTCTTCAACTTCAAGAAGACAAAATGATTATAGACGAAACACGACTTCAAGCAATAGACGATTGACAAGTAATAGAGCAAATACGAGAATTAGAAAACGCGAAGGTACTAATAACTCTAGCGTGCAAACTCATTCTCAAAGACGTCAAAAAACTACGGTAAGAAGACCTTCTCAAACTCACAGTAAAACAAGAACTGTAAAAAGCAGCACGTTAAGAACAAAGCCAAGAAGTTCAAGAACAGTAAATAAAAGATCTATTCAAACTCGTAATAAAACTAATTATTTAAGAAGGCAAACCAATAGTTAATAACTACCTGTTATAAAATAAAAGAAACAACTTGGTTTTTAAAGAATTAAAAATTAAATTTGCAATTATATTTAGTATAAAAAAAAACTTATTAAATTACTATTACCATGAAAAATCTATTATTTACTATTTTATCATTATTCTTATTTTTCAGTTGTGCTGATTCTAAAAAAAATGATCCTTCAAATAAAACTAAAAATGAACCAACTAACACATATACAAAATTAGACAGTAAAGCTAGAGTGTTATTTGCTACACTCCCTAAAACTGCTGTTAATCCTAATAACAAACCAACTCCAGAAAAAATAGCATTAGGGAAAGCGTTATATTTTGATAAACGATTGTCTAAAGACAATACGCAAAGTTGTAACACATGTCATAACTTAAATACTTATGGAGTAGACAATAACTCTTTTTCTAAAGGAAATAACGGAGACTTAGGCGGTAGAAACTCTCCTACAGTTTTAAATTCAGCATTACATTTAGCTCAATTTTGGGATGGAAGAGAACCTGATGTTGAGGCTCAAGCAGGAGGCCCTATTTTAAATCCTATTGAAATGGCTATGCCTAGTGAAAAGTTTGTTGAAAAAAAATTATCTGGTATTAATGAATATAAAAATTTGTTTGCAAAGGCTTTTCCTAACGATAAAAACCCTATTACGTACAATAATCTAAAAAAAGCAATAGGAGTATTTGAACGACAATTAATAACACCTTCAAAATTTGACGAATATATTGCAGGAAATAATAAAGCTTTATCTGACAATGAAAAAAAGGGATTGGAAACTTTTATAAACTCAGGCTGTATAACATGTCATTCAGGTGCTTTACTTGGAGGTACAATGTTTCAAAAGTTTGGATTATTTACTGATTATTGGACACTTACAAAAAGTAAAAAAATTGACCTAGGTAAATTTGAAGTAACAAAAAAGGAAGGAGATAAATATGTTTTTAAAGTACCTTCTTTAAGAAATATTGAAAAAACCGGTCCATATTTTCATGATGGTAGTGTAGCAAGTTTAGATGATGCAATTGCTATTATGGCTAAAACTCAAGTTGGTAAAGATTTATCAACTGAAGACATCAATCAAATAAAAGTGTTTTTAAATACTTTAACAGGTTCTGTTCCTGAAGCACTTAAAAACTAGTTCTTTTACTTAACAGTAATTATTATAAAAGTCCGTAATCTTTAGTTACGGACTTTTTTTATTCTTGTTTTTTTGCTTTTCTGCTTCCTTCGTACATATCATATCGTACAAAACGACAATCTAAATCACCGTTTTTAAGAGGTATTCTTCGGGAAGTACGCAAACCTACATGTTTTAACGCTTCAATATCAGAAGTGATAAACCATACTCTAGAATCTGGATAACCGTGCTTGAGTGTATCTCCAATTTTTTTATAAAACTCTGGAGCATCTATATTCAGTCGTTCTCCATAAGGAGGATTAAACAAGATATGTGTTGAACCAAAAACTTCTTTTACGGAGTTAAAAAAATTAACATGATGTACACCTATAAACTCAGATAAATTAGCAGATTCAATATTTTCATTTGCTTTTCTTACTGCAGATGGTGCTTTGTCAAATCCCATAATTTTAAATTGAGGATTGACAATCTTTTTTAATAAAGAATCCTGAATTACATAATACAAATCTTCATCATAATCGCTCCATTTTTCAAAAGCAAATTCTGGACGGTTGATATTTGCAGGAATATTACAAGCAATCATTGCTGCTTCAATCAAAATAGTACCAGAACCACACATTGGATCTATAAAGTTACTATGACCTGTATATCCTGAAAGCAACACCAATCCTCCTGCAAGCACTTCGTTAATTGGTGCTATATTAGTAGATGTTCTATATCCTCTTTTATGCAACGATTCTCCTGAAGAATCAAGCGAAACGGTGCATATTTCTTTTTGAATATGCACATGAATTTTTAAGTCTGGATGTTTTAAATCTACATTCGGACGCTTATGATATTTATGTCGAAAATAATCGGCAATAGCATCTTTAGACTTTAACGATATATAATGAGAATTTGATGTGAAAAACTTAGAATTTACAACGGCTCCAATAGAAAATGTTCCATCAACAGACATGTAATTTTCCCAATTAATTTTTTGAAGTCCATCGTACAAATCTTCTTCATCAAAAACCTTAAACGTTTTGATTGGTTTTAATATTCTAATAGCAGTGCGTAATGTGATATTTGCCTTGTACATAAAACCTGAATCTCCATAAAAAGAAACGTTCCGTACGCCTTTTCGAACATCTACAGCGCCCAAATCTTTCAATTCGTTTTCTAACACTTCTTCTAATCCGAACATGGTTGTTGCAACCATTTTGAAGTTTTTACCCATCCAATAATTATTTTATGCAAAGATAGTGTATTTTTGTATTGATAATTATTATTTATGAATACATCTACAGATTGGTTTGCTTCTTGGTTTGATACCGATTTTTACCATATTTTATACAAGCATCGTGACGACAAAGAAGCACAGGCTTTTATGAGTAATTTAGTTGCTTTTTTAGCACTAAAAAAAGGGAGTAAAATTCTTGATTTAGCATGTGGAAAAGGACGTCACTCAGTGTTTTTAAACTCTTTAGGATATGATGTTGTTGGCGCTGACTTATCACAAAACAGTATTGAATATGCAAGTCAATTTAAAAATAAAACTTTGCATTTTATACAGCATGACATGAGAGATGCGTTTAATGTTAAGTATGACGCTATTTTAAATTTATTTACAAGTTTTGGCTATTTTGTTGATGATAGTGAAGATATAAATGTATTAAAAAACATCAAAAAAGGTTTAAAAAACGAAAATAGCATTGCTGTTATCGATTTTATTAATATAAAAAAGGCTATCAAAAATTTAGTAAAAAAAGAAACCATAGAACGTGATGATATTACATTTAATATCACAAGAAAAGTAGAAAACGGCTTTATTATTAAAAATATTGAAGTTGTAACAAAAAATGATACTTTTAATTATTTTGAGCGTGTAAAGTGTCTTGATTTTGATAAAATAAAAACATATTTAGATGTTGTAGGTCTAAAATTAAAAACTGTTTTTGGTGATTATGACTTACAAGATTTTGATGAAGAGAATTCTAATCGCTTATTACTAATCATTTCTAAATGAATATAATAGTTTTATTTATTGCCGTTATAATTGGCGTTATAATTGTTTATTTATTAAAGCCAAAAAAAATTATAACACAACTCCTACTCTCTTTTAGTGGCGCGTATTTACTAGCAATTACTATTACTCATTTATTACCAGAAGTTTTTATTAATTCTGATAAAAAAATTGGTGCTTTTATAATTTTAGGATTACTCATTCAGTTGGTGATGGATTATTTTTCTAAAGGTGCTGAACATGGACATATTCACATACATGGAAACAAATTTCCTATAATACTTTTTATAAGTTTATGTTTACACGCATTTACTGAAGGTATTCCTCTTGCTGGAAATGAACATCATAAGTTACTTTGGGCAATTGTGGTGCATAAAATTCCTATTACAATAGTATTAGGAAGTTTTTTAGCCTATTCTGATATATCGCTTATTAAAAGCCTTTCGCTACTTCTAGTATTTGGTTTGATGTCGCCTTTGGGCAGTTTGATTGGTACAAATTTTACTTTTTTTATTGAATATAAAACTGAAGTAACCGCTATTATCATTGGAATATTTTTACATATTTCGACAATAATAATTTTTGAAAGTTCAGAAAACCACACATTTAATATTGCAAAATTCATTGCCATTCTTGTTGGTTTTGGAGTAGCTTTAATTGTTTAGATATAGATTATTTCTTAATTACTCTTCAAAAGAATCATTTTTAAATCCGATTAAATATAATTTTTCTTGCGCTCGTGTAACTGCCGTGTACAACCATCGCAAATATTCTTTGTTTGCTCCTTCTGGCAAGTATGGTTGTTCTATAAAAACCGTTTTCCATTGTCCTCCTTGAGATTTATGACACGTCATAGCGTATGAAAACTTGACTTGCAGCGCATTAAAATATTTATTTTTTTTGATTGCGAGTAATTTCTTGTAGTTGGATCTTTCAGACTCAAAATCTTTTGCTACTTCTTGGTACAGTCTGTTTGAGTCTTCATATGATAATGATGGTGTTACAGATGATAAGGTATCTAAAATTATAACCGTATCAAAAGGTGCTTGGTTTTTATAATCAATCATTCGTACTTTAACTTCAGCAAAACGAAAACCGTATAGCGATTTAATTTTTCTAATTTCTAATAGTTCGCATATATCACCATTCGCAATAAAACCTGCTTCTGAAGAATCATTTAGCCAAAAATAGTTGTTTTTAACAACCATAATATAATCACCTGTTGCTATTTCATTTTCTTGCCCTCTAATTTTACTTCTAATTTGTTCGTTGTATTGATTGGCACGTTTGTTAGAACGTACAATAAATGCTGTGTTTTCAACTCCATCACTTCCATACGCACTCATTATTGCATCTTGAATATCATATCCATCTTCTAAACGTATTACATCAGGAAAATCCAATTGAAATTTAAAATCATAATAAGAATTTCCTTCTAATTGTTGTCTTAGAGAAGTAGCATTAACCAAAATACCAGAATCAGTATGTTGACGCATCACTTCATTTAATTCTAACTCAATTACATCTTTATTGTAGTTTAAAGCGAGTTTATTAGCATCAAGAGCAGGACTTATACTTAATTTTACTGGAGGCAATTGAGCCGTATCGCCAATAAAAACCAATTTACAGCCAATTCCTGAATACACGTATGCTATTAAATCATCTAATAACGAACCGTTTTCAAACAATTTTGAATTACTTGTTGTATCTGATATCATTGAAGCTTCATCAACTATAAAAAGGGTGTTTTTGTGCTTATTTGTTTGTTTTACAAAATTAACGCCTCCGTTTTTTGCTTTTCGTGGATGGTATATTTTTTTGTGTATCGTAAAGGCGGTTCTACCTGCATAATTTGAAATAACCTTGGCTGCTCTACCAGTTGGCGCAAGCATTACAGATTTTTTTCCTGCTTTCCATAAATTTTTAACAACTGTACTTATTGTGGTTGTTTTACCTGTTCCAGCATAACCTCTTAATAAAAATATTTTTTCAGTACTGTTATCAAAAATAAAATCTGATAGTTGGCTGAGTAAAATATCTTGTGTTTGCGTGGGCTCAAAAGGGAAATCATCAACCAATTGTCTATAAAATTCTTGTGCAGTTTTAATCATATTTCATATAAAAAGTCAAAGATACAATTGATTTTTTAGAAAAAATTTTTATCATTGAAAAAAAAATGTAAATTTGCGTACAATCAATTTATAAAATTATTACATAATGTTTAAAATCTTACTACTATTTATTCTTGGTATAGTTGCCTCATATTTTATTGCAAAAGCAATTATAAAATTTGTTCCAAAAAAAGTGCAACCATTTATATCATTACTTCTTGCAGGTTTAACAATTTGGTTAGGCTTATTATTATATCAAGGTGTAATGGCTCCTATAAAATTTAAACAAGAAAAAGTTAAACGCTATAGCAAAGTTATAAAGCAACTAAAAGTTATAAAAGATGCTCAAGCAGCTCATAAAAAAGTAACTGGAAGTTATGCTGCTAATGGTGATGATTTGACTAAATTTATTGACACTGCAAAGTTTGCTGTAACTAAAGCGGATAACAAATTAGTTACTGTAAAACATGGTGCTTTGACAACTGAAGAAGAAATAAGAGTTGTTGACACAGTTGGCTATACTGATGTGAGAGCCGCATTTGCAGGAAGAAAATATACAGACATTATGAAAGTTCCTGGAACAGATGCTAAATTTGAAATGAAACTAGGAAAAATTGAAAAATTACACGGTTATATGGCTCCTGTTTATCTAGTAAAAGTATCTAAAGATATCGTTTTAAAAGGGATGGATCCAAATATGATACGTTTAGAAAAGGAAGCGATTGAAAATGACCAAGTTAAAGGAGAAGATATAAGAATAGGGTCTCTTGGTGAAGTTACTGATAGTGGAAACTGGCCTCCATTATATGACAAAGAAGACCATATAAATGATAAAAAATAAAAATTATTAAAACTAATTTTAAAGATACACACCTATCCATTCAACTTCGGTCGGATGGATTTTCTTTTTGCATCTTCAATAAAGATACAAAAGAGTATATTGCTATACAAGAAATTCTGTTTTCGAAAGAAAATAATACGCCACAATTACAACTTGATTTAATTAAAAAAGAGTTTAATTCAAATGCTCTATTAGTTAATAATTTTGATTCTATTAACGTATCTCACAGCAATAATTTAGCGACTTTAGTACCTAAACCATTTTTTAACGAAGCACATTTAAGTGACTATTTACAATACAACGTAAAAGTTTTGAAAAATGATTTTATTGCTTTTGATACGTTAGAAGAAAATGCTGA
>CAMZLV010000057.1 GCA_947311835.1 uncultured Lutibacter sp.
AAATAATGAGTTGACCAAAGATGGCGGACGACATCATTTTAGAGGCTGCTCCAAAAGTAAGATCATCACGTACGTCTTGTGCTTGAATTTTATTGAGAGCCTCAAAATCTTTACGTTTTGAGGTGATTTGAAACGCAACAAACTCAACAATAATAACTGCTCCGTCAATAATAATTCCGAAGTCAATGGCACCCAAACTCATTAAGTTGGCATCTACACCAAAAATATACATCATTGATAAAGTAAACATCAACGCTAATGGTATAACAGATGCCACTACCAAGCCAGAACGCCAGTTACCAAGTAGTAATACGACTACAAAAATCACAATGAGACTTCCTAAAATTAGATTTTCATACACTGTAAATGTTGTTTTGGCAATCAGTTCACTTCTGTCTAAAAATCCATTGATATATACACCTTCTGGCAATGACTTTTCAATTGATTTTACACGTGCTTTTACGGCTTCAATTACTTTTTTTGAGTTTCCGCCTTTTAACATCATTACTTGACCTAAAACTTTTTCGCCTTCGCCATTAGCCGTAATTGCTCCAAACCTCATAGCAGATCCATAACCAACAGTTGCAATATCTTTTATTAAAATAGGAATTCCGTTAGTGTTACTTACAACGGTATTTCTAATGTCGTCTAAAGAAGTCATTAAACCTTCGCCACGAATAAAATACGATTGATTTGTTTTTTCGATATAACCACCTCCTGCAACACTGTTGTTTTTTTCTAATGCTGTAAAAATATCACCTGCTGATATGTTCATAGCATTTAATTTTGCGGTATTAATTGCAACCTCATATTGTTTTAAAAAACCGCCCCAAGTATTCACTTCTACAACACCTTTTATTCCAGAAAGTTGACGTTTAACTATCCAATCTTGAATGGTACGTAGATCTGTTGCAGTGTACTTGTCTTTATAACCTTCTTTGGTGTCTAGTATATATTGATAAATTTCGCCCAAACCTGTGGTGATTGGTCCCATTTCTGGTGATCCAAATCCGTCAGGAATACTTTCTCTTACTGATATAAGTTTTTCGGCAATTAATTGTCTTGGTAAATAAGTGCCAATACTTTCTTCAAAAACAATGGTAACTACTGAGAGTCCAAATTTTGAAACCGAACGTATTTCTACGACTCCTGGAAGGTTAGACATCTCTAACTCTACAGGATAGGTGATAAATTGCTCAATATCTTGTGTAGAAAGGTTTTGCGATGTGGTGATTACTTGTACTTGATTGTTGGTAACATCTGGTACTGCTCCAATTGGTATTTGTGTGAGCGAATAAATTCCGAATCCTATTACAAAAGTTGTAAAGAGGAAGATAAAGAATTTATTTTTGATACTAAATTGTATTATTTTTGATAACATAGTTTATTCAATTATGAATTATGAATTACGAATTACGAATGATTAATTGTAATTGTGTTTTAAAAAGATAATTTGGTTTAAAATAATAGATACTCAGTATTGAAATAGTAATACTAAGGATAATATAATTTTATAACGAATAAGTAATTAGGCTACTTTTGGAGGTTGAAAAATCTTTTGTTTTTCGAAGGTTGAAAACAAATCTAAATACGAAAATATGGTTTTTCGTTTATTAGTTTCAACAGTATTTTTGAAAGAAAAATAACAATAATGCAGTGTAAAATCTAACTGAATATTATTGTGTAATTCATTAGCAGGATGCTTGTGTTGTTGGTGTTCTTTTTGGTGTTGTTCTTTGTGAGATTCTTTTAAACTACCAAAATGCTTAGAGATAAAAGTAGTTAAATCATCATCATATTTAACCTTGTGGAGCTGATAATCCTCCACTAATTCATTAATTTCAAAAAGAATGTTAACATTACTAAACATTCCTTGAAAAAGAATCAATGTAGCCAAATATGTAACCAATAATTTCTGCATATGGCACAAATATAAACTTTAAAGAGTAGTTATATGTTAGACTTTTATTACAATCTATTATACCTTGATAGTTAAAATCTATACTAACCCATATTTATACCGAATAAATAACCAATTCCTGCAGTTATTCCCATTGCTAATGTTCCCCAAACAGTAATTCTTAAAATGGCTTTAAAAATACTTGAACCTCCAAATTTTGCAGCAAGTGTTCCTAAAAAAACAAGAAATAATAAAGAGAATAGATATTGTAATAATACCATTTGATTTAAGGGAGCGTAAAAGGCAACTATTACAGGTAAAATCCCTCCAAATATAAACGCAGCACCAGAAGCAAATGCAGCTTGAAGCGGTCTTGCTTGCGTCATTTCGTTTATTCCGAGTTCATCTCTTACATGCGCCTCAAGTGCGTTGTGCTCGGTTAATTCTTCTGCAACTTGAAGTGATAATTCTTTGCTCAAACCTCTTTCTTCATATATTTTTGCCAGTTCTATTAGTTCAATTTCTGGCATTTCTTCTAGTTCTTTAATTTCTCTCTCAATATCTGCTTTTTCAATATCTGATTGTGAACTTACAGAAACATATTCTCCTGCAGCCATTGATAAGGCTCCTGCAACTATTCCTGCAACTCCTGTAAGGATAATTGGTTCTCTAGTAGCACTTGCAGCAGCAACTCCTATTACAATACTTGCAGTAGATAAAATTCCATCATTTGCACCTAAAATGGCGGCTCTTATCCATCCGCTTCTGTTAATATAGTGTTTTTCTAATTCCAAGTTATTTTGAGTTTTAGTTGTGCGTGAAAATTAAATTTATGCAAATATATAAACACCAAGTATAATATTATGTAACATTTGTGACATTATTTTTTTCTAGAATCTTTCCAAATTAATTTTTCGTCAATTCTAGTTTTAAAAAAATCAGTACATTTTCCATCGCCTTTTCCTGTGAATCCACCATCAGGAGCACATATTTTTTTGCAATTTTCATCGTAAAGAGCACTAGGAATATCACAACAAGGTGAAGTTATAAAATAAACCTTTTGATTGTTATACGTATATTGATAAATAGCAGTTGGAGGGTTTGTGACTTTTTGTGTTTTGAATTCTTCAATTTTCTGCGCAATACATTTTGAGGTTTTGGTGTTGTTTTTTGAATCGCATTTTGAAGAATTCAGAATAAATAGAGATAATAGGATGAATATACTCCTCATAACTAGTTTGATTAGTGTTAATTACGCGCAATATACTAAAAAATTATTCATTTTCATCATACCATTTTAAAGCATCTTTTAGGTTTTTGAAATTAACATACTTCCAAAGTAAGTCTTGTTGATGTTTTGCTAGTTCATTATTTATTTCAATTGCATTTTGGTTTGTAGTAACAATGACAATATTTACATTTTATTCCAAGCAGAAGCAAATTGAGTAAGCGTTTTTACCGTTTTAGTAAAATTAGTTGGCTTGATATAATTACTGATAGATGTATAATCAAAAACAACCGTTTTTAACATATTAACCTGAGTTCGACCTAAAAAAGTACTAATTGATTTGTTTTTTCGGTTTCAAATTTAATGGATGGTTTTTTAGGAAAAAAGCAATATGCAATTAAACCTGAAATTAGATTAGTTA
>CAMZLV010000058.1 GCA_947311835.1 uncultured Lutibacter sp.
GACGAAGTAGCAGAACTTCAATCTATTGAAGAATTAAAAAATATAGAAGGCTTTCCTTTAGATTTGTTTGATAAAATCGCAGTATATTTGGACGCAAAATAAAACACAATTAGCAAGCATGTATTTTACAGAAGAACACGATAGTTTTAGAAAAAGTTTTAAAGAATTTTTACAGAAAGAAGCAACACCCTTTATTGATAAATGGGAAAAAACAGGAAAAATAGACAGAACTATTTGGAAAAAGTTTGGTGAAATGGGCTACTTCGGTTTAAATTCATCCGAACAATATGGTGGATTAGGAGTAGATATCTTCTATACGGTTATATTTTTAGAAGAATTACAAAAAATAAATTCAGGAGGCTTTGCAGCAGCAATGTGGGCGCATCAATATTTAGCGATGACACATGTAGAAAAAGAAGGAGATGAAAGAATTAAAAAAGAATATTTAACGCCAAGTATAGAAGGGGATAAAATAGGATGTTTGTGTATTACAGAACCTTTTGGCGGATCTGATGTTGCAGGAATGAGAACCACAGCAACAAAAAAAGGCGATACCTATATTATTAATGGTTCAAAAACATTTATAACCAATGGCGTTTATTCTGATTATTTAGTAGTTGCTGCAAAAACAGCTGTAGAACTAGGAGGGAAAGGAATTAGTATTTTTATTGTTGATAGAGATACAAAAGGACTATCGGCAACAAAATTAGATAAATTAGGATGGAGAGCATCAGATACTGCAGAAATAGCATTTGATAACGTTGTAATTCCTGTCAATAATTTAATGGGAGAAGAAGGAAGAGGATTTCCTTATATTATGCAGCATTTTGCATTAGAACGACTAATAATGGCGATTAATGCACACGCAAGAGCGGAATTTGCTATAGATTATGCAATCAAATATATGTCAGAAAGACAAGCCTTTGGTAAAACAATAGATAAATTTCAAGTTTTAAGACACAAAATAGCTGAAATGTCTAGCGAAATGGAAGTGTGTAAAGTATTTAATTATTCAGTAGCAAAACGATTAAACGATGGGCAATATGTAGTTAAAGAAGCAACCATGGCAAAATTAACCGCTACAAAAATGGCTGACAAAGTTATTTATGAATGTCTACAATTACTTGGTGGATATGGTTATATGGAAGAATATCCAATGGCAAGATTATTAAGAGATAGTCGCTTAGGACCAATAGGAGGAGGTACTTCAGAGATTTTAAAAGAGATATTAGCTAAAATAATTATTGACAAAAAAGATTATAAACCAGCAAGTAAATAAAATTCACATATTTTATTGTCAGTTGTTAAATACTTTATATCTTTGCGCCACCCTAAAAACAGGAGAACAAAGAAAGGAGGACTAAATTTATGTTAATTATACCAATAAAAGAAGGAGAAAACATTGATAGAGCGCTAAAACGCTTTAAAAGAAAATTTGATCGTACTAAAACGATGAAAAATTTACGAGCACGTAAACAGTTTGATAAGCCTTCAGTAGTAAAAAGAGCACAAAAAATCAAGGCTACTTACGTACAGAGATTAAGAACTCAAGAAGAACAAGGATAATTTAATTATTCTTTAACAACATACTCCGTTAGAATTCGTAAATTTGTATTCTAACGGATTTTTTTATGCCTATTAAATCATTTTTAGATTATTTAACCTTCGAAAAAAAATATTCAGCACACACCATTGCTGCCTATAAAAATGATTTAACAACTTTTCAAAAATTTCTTCTAACAGAATATGAAAACGATAACCTACTTAATGTAAATTATTCGCAAATTCGTTCTTGGATTGTCAGTTTGGTAAATTTAAACATCACAAACCGAAGTATTAATAGAAAGGTAAGTAGTTTAAAAAGTTTTTTTAAATTTTTGCAAAAAAGTCAGCAAATTAAAAATTCACCATTAAGAAAACACCAAGCGTTAAAAGTATCTAAACGCGTTCAAGTACCTTTCTCAGAAAAAGAAATCACGGCAGTTTTGAATACAATTAATGAAGCAACTAATTTTATAGAACATCGCAATAAATTAATAGTAGAATTACTTTATTCCACAGGAATGAGACGCAATGAATTAATTAATTTAAAGATAGAAGATATCGATTTGACGAATAACACAATAAAAGTTTTAGGAAAAAGAAATAAAGAAAGATTAATTCCGTTATTACTATCAGTAAAAGCATCAATACAACTATATTTAGAAAAAAGAGATAAAGAAAACACAACAATAAATTATCTGTTTTTTACTTCAAAGAAAAATAAATTATACCCAACACTTGTATATAGAATAATAAATGATTATTTTAGTACGGTGTCGTCAAAGATAAAAAAAAGCCCACATGTGCTGAGGCATTCATTTGCTACACATTTGTTAAATGAAGGAGCAGATCTTAATTCAGTAAAAGAATTATTAGGACATACAAGTCTAGCCTCAACACAAGTATATACGCATAGCAGTATGCGAAAGTTAAAAGAAGTGTATAACCAAGCTCACCCGAGGAGCAATAAAAACTAATTAGATATGAAAGTATTTGTACAATCTGTAAATTTTAACGCAGATAAAAGTTTGATTGAATTTGTTGAAAATAAAGTAAAATCGTTAGAAAAATATTATGATAGAATTGTTGATTCCGAAGTTTTTTTGAAAGTACAACAGACAAGTGAAAAAGAAAATAAAATAATAGATGTAAAAATTAATGTTCCAGGAGATGAATTTATAGTAAAAAAAACAAGTTCATCTTTTGAAAAAGGAACTGCACTTGCAGTAGAATCCCTTAAAAGACAGTTAAGTAAGCGGAAAGAAAAACAACGCGCACATCAAATGTAAAAAATAACTAAAAAAAAGACTAAAAAAGTTTTGCATAAAAAAGAAAACTTTATACCTTTGCAGTCCGTTAGAAATAGCGGGCTGTTTTTAATACAGTAAAAGCCGATGTAGCTCAGCTGGCTAGAGCAGCTGATTTGTAATCAGCAGGTCGTGGGTTCGAGTCCCTCCATCGGCTCAAAAGGTCAAATTCTTTGTTAGGGTTTGATTTTTTTAAGAAATAAATTAAGAAATTGATTTATGCTCTTTGAAAATTTGGTGGGATACTCAAGTGGCCAACGAGGGCAGACTGTAAATCTGCTGCGCAAGCTTCGAAGGTTCGAATCCTTCTCCCACCACCATTATTTTAGCCACACTAAAATAACGGAAGTTGAATAAAAAAACGCGAAAGTAGCTCAGTTGGTAGAGCGTCAGCCTTCCAAGCTGAATGTCGCCGGTTCGAACCCGGTCTTTCGCTCATTTTTTTAGCCGGTGTAGCTCAGAGGTAGAGCGTTTCCTTGGTAAGGAAGAGGTCACGGGTTCAATTCCCGTCATTGGCTCAAAGTATAAAAGTAGAACACTAAATATACATATAACTAAGAATTAAAAATTAATAATCATGGCAAAAGAACATTTTGACCGTTCCAAATCACACCTTAATATAGGTACTATTGGACACGTTGATCACGGTAAAACAACTTTAACTGCTGCTATTACTAAAGTATTAGCAGATAAAGGTCTTTCTGAAGCAAAAGACTTTGATCAAATTGATAATGCACCTGAAGAAAAAGAAAGAGGTATTACAATTAACACTTCACACGTAGAATATCAAACAGCAAATCGTCACTATGCACATGTTGACTGTCCAGGTCACGCCGATTATGTAAAGAACATGGTAACTGGTGCTGCTCAAATGGATGGTGCAATATTAGTTGTTGCTGCTACTGATGGACCAATGCCACAAACTCGTGAGCACATCCTTTTAGGACGTCAAGTAGGGATTCCTAGAATGGTTGTATTTATGAATAAAGTAGATATGGTTGATGATGAGGAGTTATTAGAATTAGTAGAAATGGAAGTTCGTGAATTATTAGACTTCTATGAGTATGATGGTGATAATACACCTGTTATTGCTGGTTCAGCATTAGGTGGGTTAAATGGTGATGCAAAATGGGTTGATTCTATTATGGAATTAATGGATGCTGTTGATTCATGGATTGAATTACCATCTCGTGAAGTTGATAAAGATTTCTTAATGCCAATTGAAGATGTATTTACAATTACAGGTCGTGGAACAGTAGCAACTGGTCGTATTGAAACTGGAGTTGCTAATACTGGAGATTCAGTTGATATTATCGGTATGGGAGCTGAAAAATTAACTTCTACTATTACAGGAGTTGAAATGTTCCGTAAAATATTAGATAGAGGAGAAGCAGGAGATAATGTTGGTATCTTATTAAGAGGTATTGATAAAAGTGATATTAAAAGAGGTATGGTAATCTGTAAACCAGGTTCAGTAACTCCACACGCTAAATTTAAGGCAGAAGTATATGTTCTTAAAAAAGAAGAGGGTGGACGTCATACACCATTCCATAACAACTACCGTCCACAGTTCTATGTAAGAACTACTGACGTTACAGGTACAATTACTTTGCCTGATGGAGTTGAAATGGTTATGCCTGGAGATAACTTAACAATTACTGTTGAATTACACCAACCAATTGCAATGAATGTAGGTTTACGTTTTGCAATACGTGAAGGTGGTAGAACAGTTGGTGCTGGTCAAGTTACAGAAATTCTTTAATAAAACCACACCCAAATAGTTTAACAAGGTGCTTCTCTTTTTTGAAGAAGCATCTTGTATTTACGGGTGTAGCTCAGTTGGTAGAGCACTGGTCTCCAAAACCAGTTGTCGGGAGTTCGAGCCTCTCCACCCGTGCAAATTTTTAGTATAGGAAAGAGGAATGATTTCTAACCTTACAAATAAATATAAATATGAAAGTTATAAATTACATTAAAGAATCGTTTGAAGAATTAACGAACAATATGACTTGGGTATCTTGGGAAGAAGCTCAAAAATCAACTGTTGTAGTCGCTATATTCACTATTATTTTTGCTTTAGCAGTATTTGTTGTTGATAAAGCATTTCAAGGAGTTCTTAGTGAATATTTTAAATACTTTTAATAAAGATAATTGTTATGGCTGATTCTGTTAAGAAATGGTATGTAGTAAGAGCTATTGGAGGTCAAGAAAATAAAGTTAAAAACTATATTGAGAACGAAATAGCAAGATTGGGGTTATCTGATTATATAGATCAGGTATTAGTTCCAACAGAAAAAGTTATACAAGTACGTAACGGAAAGAAAATAAATAAGGAAAGAGTTTATTTTCCTGGTTACATAATGATTGAAGCAAATCTAAGTGGTGAAGTACCACATACTATTAAGTCTGTTCCAGGAGTTATTGGTTTTTTAGGCGAAGTTAAAGGAGGAGATCCTGTACCTTTAAGAAAATCAGAAGTGAATAGAATGCTTGGTAAAGTAGATGAGTTATCAATCCAAAATGAAAATGTAGCGATTCCTTATATAGTTGGAGAAACTGTAAAAGTAATTGATGGACCGTTTAATGGATTTGATGGTTCTATTGAAAAGATTAATGAAGAGAAAAGGAAATTAGAAGTAATGGTAAAAATATTCGGAAGAAAAACACCATTAGAACTAAGTTACATGCAAGTAGAAAAAATTTCATAATTGTTACACTAATTAACCGATATTTCAATTTAGCTTCCAACATAATTGAATATCAAACCTAATTTAAGATTAAAAGATGGCAAAAGAAATAAGCAAGGTTGTAAAATTACAAGTGCGTGGAGGTGCAGCAAATCCTTCACCACCAGTTGGACCCGCTTTAGGAGCTGCCGGAGTTAATATTATGGAGTTCTGTAAGCAATTTAATGCAAGAACTCAAGACAAACAAGGAAAGGTTTTACCAGTAGCAATTACGGTATATAAAGATAAATCTTTTGACTTTGTTGTAAAAACTCCACCAGCAGCAGTGCAAATATTAGAAGCAGCAAAAATTAAAAAAGGTTCAGGAGAGCCTAATAGAATTAAAGTTGCAACTGTAACTTGGGATCAATTGAAAACCATAGCAGAAGATAAAATGGTAGATTTAAATGCATTTACTATCGAATCTGCAATGAAAATGATGGCAGGAACAGCACGTTCAATGGGTATTAAAGTAAAAGGAAACGCTCCAGTTTAACTTCAAAAAGTTTTTAAGAAAAATGGCAAAATTAACTAAAAAGCAAAAAGAGGCTGTAGCTAAAGTAGACAAATCTCAATCGCTAAACGTAAAAGATGCATCTGCATTAATAAAAGAAATAACTAACGTCAAATTTGACGCATCAGTAGATTTAGCAATCCGTTTAGGTGTTGACCCTCGTAAAGCCAATCAAATGGTAAGAGGTGTTGTAACTCTACCTCACGGAACTGGTAAAGATGTGAAAGTTTTAGCATTGGTTACACCTGATAAAGTAGCAGACGCAGAAGCAGCAGGAGCTGACTATGTTGGACTAGACGAGTACCTTCAAAAAATTAAAGGAGGATGGACTGATGTTGATGTTATTATTACTATGCCTAGTGTTATGGGTAAATTAGGACCTTTAGGACGTATATTAGGACCTAGAGGATTAATGCCTAACCCTAAAACAGGTACTGTAACTATGGATGTTGCTAAAGCAGTAAAAGATGTAAAAGCTGGTAAAATTGACTTTAAAGTTGATAAAACTGGTATTGTACACGCTGCAATTGGTAAAGTATCTTTTGACACAGATAAACTTGCAGAAAATGCAAACGAATTATTACAAACAATCATTAAATTGAGGCCAACAGCGGCAAAAGGAACTTATATAAAAAGCATTTATATGTCAAGTACTATGAGTCCATCTGTTGCAATTGATGCTAAATCACTTTCATAAAGAATAGATCATGACTAGAGAAGAAAAATCACAAGTAATAGAAGATTTAACAACTCAATTGACTGAAGGTGGTATCATTTATTTGGCAGACATTTCAGGATTAGATGCATTGAGTACTTCTAATTTACGTAGAGCTTGTTTTAAAGCAAACGTAAAATTAGCAGTTGTTAAAAACACATTGTTAGCAAAAGCAATGGAAAAGTCTGATAAAGACTTTGGGAAATTATCAGAAACTTTAAAAGGAAATACTTCTTTAATGATTTCTGATACTGGTAATGCTCCGGCTAAAGTTATTAAAGAATTCCGTAAAAAATCTGACAAACCTGTTCTTAAAGGAGCATATGTTGAAGAGGCAATTTACATTGGTGATAATCAATTAGATACACTTGTTAACATTAAGTCTAAAGAAGAAGTTATTGGAGATATTATTGGATTATTACAATCACCAGCGAAGAATGTTATTTCAGCATTACAATCTGGAGGTAATAAATTATCTGGAATATTAAAAACATTATCAGAAAGATAAAAAGCACTAAATAAACACTAAATATTAAAATTTAAAAACAAAAGAAAATGGCAGAATTAAAAGATTTCGCAGAACAACTTGTTAACTTATCAGTAAAAGAAGTAAATGAGTTAGCAGATATTTTAAAAGAAGAATATGGTATTGAACCAGCAGCAGCTGCAGTAGCAGTAGCAGGTCCAGCAGCAGGTGGAGCAGATGCAGCTGAAGAAAAATCAGAATTCGACGTAATATTAAAAGCTGCAGGAGGTTCTAAATTAGCAGTTGTTAAATTGGTTAAAGAATTAACTGGTTTAGGATTAAAAGAAGCTAAAGGAATTGTTGATAGTGCACCAGCACCTATCAAAGAAGGTATCTCTAAAGATGAGGCTGAAGGTCTTAAAAAATCTTTAGAAGAGGCTGGAGCAGAGGTAGAACTTAAATAAGTTTTTACCATTTACACACATTAAGGTTTAGGTCTTTGGGTAACCAAAAAGGCCTAAACCATTTTGCGTATATATTCGTTCTTAGATTTTTAACTGACTATAAATTAAAAAATGTGTCCATTGGCAACGAAAAATAATACCGAAAGAATAAACTTCTCATCAGCTAAATTAGTAACTGATTATCCAGATTTTTTGGATATTCAAATAAAATCATTCCAAGATTTTTTCCAGTTACAAACAAAAGCAGATGAACGAAGTGCCGAAGGTTTATATAGAACCTTTACCGATAACTTCCCAATAACAGATACTAGAAACCAATTCGTATTAGAATTTCTAGACTACTTTGTTGATCCTCCAAGATATTCTATCCGAGAGTGTATAGAAAGAGGTTTAACACACTCAGTGCCTTTAAAAGCACGATTAAAATTATATTGTACCGATCCTGAGCACGAAGATTTTGAAACAATTGTACAAGATGTATATTTAGGTACTATTCCTTATATGACACAAAGTGGTACGTTTGTTATAAATGGTGCCGAACGTGTTGTAGTTTCTCAACTTCACCGTTCTCCAGGTGTTTTCTTCGGACAATCATTTCACGCAAATGGTACAAAATTATACTCAGCAAGAGTAATACCTTTTAAAGGTTCTTGGATTGAGTTTGCAACCGATATCAATCAAGTAATGTATGCTTATATTGATAGAAAGAAAAAATTACCAGTAACTACACTTTTCCGCGCCATAGGATTTGAAAGAGATAAAGATATTCTTGAAATATTTGATCTTGCCGAAGAAGTTAAAGTTTCAAAAAGCGGTTTAAAAAGAATATTAGGACGAAAATTAGCAGCACGTGTTTTAAAAACTTGGTTTGAGGACTTTGTTGATGAAGATACTGGAGAAGTAGTATCAATCGAGCGTAACGAAATCGTTTTAGATAGAGATACTGTTTTAGAAAAAGATCATATTGATGAAATCATCGAATCAGGTTCTAAAACTATCTTATTACACAAAGTAGATAACAATATGGCTGATTATGCAATCATCCATAATACTTTACAAAAAGACCCTACAAATTCTGAAAAAGAAGCAGTAGAACATATATATAGACAATTACGTAACGCTGAGCCGCCTGATTATGAAACTGCAAAAGGAATTATAGATAAACTATTTTTCTCTGAGCAACGTTATAATTTAGGTGAAGTTGGACGTTTTAGAATGAACAAAAAGTTAGAACTAAATGTTGATATGGACATTAAAGTTTTAACAAAAGAAGATATAATTACCATTATCAAGAACTTAATTGATTTGGTAAACTCTAAAGCTGAAGTTGATGATATTGACCACTTATCTAACCGTCGTGTAAGAACCGTTGGTGAGCAGTTAGCATCACAATTTGGAGTTGGACTTTCACGTATGGCTCGTACCATTCGCGAAAGAATGAATGTGCGTGACAATGAAGTGTTTACACCAATAGATTTGATTAACGCGAAGACATTATCTTCTGTAATCAATTCATTCTTTGGTACAAACCAACTATCTCAATTTATGGATCAAACCAATCCATTAGCAGAGATAACACATAAACGTAGATTATCTGCTTTAGGACCTGGAGGTTTATCTAGAGAAAGAGCAGGATTTGAGGTGCGTGATGTTCACTATACACATTATGGACGTTTATGCCCTATTGAAACACCTGAGGGTCCAAATATTGGATTGATTTCATCTCTTGCTGTATATGCAAAAGTTAATAATCTTGGGTTTATAGAAACAGTTTATAGAAAAGTTGATGATGGAGTTGTAAATATTACTGATGAGCCTATTTATCTATCTGCTGAAGAAGAAGAAGGAATGAAATTTGCTCAATCAAATTTACCAATCGATGATTCAGGTAAATTTACTGATGATAGAATGATTACGCGTGAAGAAGCAGATTTCCCAGTAGTTACTCCAGATCAGGTTAACTATATGGATATCTCTCCTAATCAAATAGCATCTATATCAGCATCGTTAATTCCGTTCTTAGAACATGATGATGCCAACCGTGCATTGATGGGATCTAACATGATGCGTCAAGCAGTACCATTATTACGTCCAGAGTCTCCAATTGTTGGAACAGGATTAGAACGTAGAGTTGCAAAAGACTCACGTATCTTAATTAATGCTGAAGGAAGTGGAGTAGTTGAATATGTTGATTCTGAAATTATAACTATCAAATACGATAGAACAGAAGAAGAAAAAGCGATAAGTTTTGAAGAAGACGAAAAAACATATAAACTAATTAAATTTAGAAAAACCAATCAAGGAACGTCAATCAACCTAAAACCAATTGTTAAAAAAGGTGATAAAGTTGAATTAGGACAAGTGCTTTGTGAAGGTTACGCAACTCAAAAAGGAGAATTGGCACTTGGTAGAAATATGAAAGTAGCCTTTATGCCTTGGAAAGGATATAATTTTGAGGATGCAATTGTAATTTCTGAAAAAGTAGTACGTGAAGATATATTTACATCAATACATATTGATGAATATTCTTTAGATGTAAGAGATACAAAACTAGGAGCTGAAGAATTAACCAATGATATTCCAAATGTTTCAGAAGAGGCTACTAAAGACCTTGACGAAAACGGAATGATTCGTATTGGTGCTGAAGTTAATCCTGGAGATATCTTAATCGGAAAAATAACTCCAAAAGGAGAATCAGACCCAACACCTGAAGAAAAATTATTACGTGCAATATTTGGTGATAAAGCAGGAGATGTAAAAGATGCATCTTTAAAAGCATCACCATCATTACACGGTGTTGTAATTGATAAAAAATTATTCCAAAGAGCCGTAAAAGATAAGAACAAGCGTATTCGAGATAAAGAAGATATCGCTCGTTTAGAAGTAGCATTTAAAGTGAAGTTTGACGAATTAAAGAGTATTTTAGTTGAAAAATTATTCGCTTTAGTTAGTGGTAAAACATCACAAGGAGTTAAAAATGATTTAGGAGAAGAAGTATTGCCAAAAGGTAAAAAATTCACCTTAAAAATGTTAAACTCTGTTGATGATTATGCTCACTTAACAAAAGGTTCTTGGACAACAGATAAAGCGTTAAATAAACTTGTAACTGAGTTAATTCACAATTACAAAATTAAATTAAACGATTTACAAGGTTCATTGCGTAGAGAGAAATTTACAATTTCAGTTGGAGATGAATTACCAGCAGGAATCGTAAAATTGGCTAAAATCTACATTGCCAAAAAACGTAAGTTAAAAGTTGGTGATAAAATGGCAGGTCGTCACGGTAATAAAGGTATTGTAGCGCGTATAGTACGCGCTGAAGATATGCCTTTCTTAGAAGATGGAACACCTGTAGATATCGTATTGAATCCTCTAGGAGTACCATCGCGTATGAATATTGGTCAAATTTATGAAACTGTACTTGGTTGGGCAGGACAAAAATTAGATAAGAAATTTGCAACACCAATTTTTGATGGAGCAAATATCGATCAAATTACAGAACTAACTAACAAGGCAGGAATTCCAGAATTTGGGCATACATACCTATATGATGGTGGAACAGGAGAGCGTTTTGATCAACCAGCAACAGTTGGAGTTATCTATATGATTAAATTAGGTCATATGATTGATGACAAGATGCACGCACGTTCAATAGGTCCATACTCGTTAATTACGCAACAACCACTAGGAGGTAAAGCACAATTTGGAGGTCAACGTTTTGGAGAGATGGAAGTTTGGGCACTTGAAGCATATGGAGCGTCAAGTATCTTGAGAGAAATATTAACAGTAAAATCTGATGATGTTCTTGGTAGAGCCAAAACTTACGAAGCGATCGTAAAAGGAGAGCCAATGCCAGAACCAGGATTACCAGAATCATTTAACGTATTAATGCACGAACTGAAAGGTTTAGGATTAGACGTTAGATTAGAGGAATAAATAAAAAGTAAGCAGTCAGCAGTATTCGGTCATAAAATGGCTGAATACTGATAACTGAACAGTGAATACTAAAAATACATCATGGCAAAAAGAAACGATAAATACACTGTAAAAAAGTTTAACAAAATATCAATTGGTTTAGCTTCTCCAGAAAAGATTTTAGGAGATTCTAGAGGTGAAGTCTTAAAACCAGAAACAATTAACTACCGTACACATAAACCAGAAAGAGATGGTTTATTTTGTGAAAGAATCTTTGGTCCTATCAAAGATTTTGAATGTGCTTGTGGTAAATACAAAAGAATCCGTTATAGAGGAATTGTATGTGATAGATGTGGTGTTGAAGTTACAGAAAAAAAAGTACGTAGAGATAGAGTAGGACACATCAACCTTGTTGTTCCAGTTGCTCATATATGGTACTTTAGATCATTACCTAATAAAATGGGATACCTTTTAGGGTTACCATCTAAAAAATTAGATATGATTATTTATTACGAACGTTACGTAGTAATTCAACCAGCAAACACAAAAAATGCAGAAGGAGAACCATTGCAAAAAATGGATTTCTTAACAGAAGAAGAATATTTAGATATTCTAGAAACACTTCCAGCAGAAAATCAATATTTAGAAGATTCAGATCCAGAAAAGTTTATTGCTAAAATGGGTGCTGAATGTTTAATTGATTTATTAGCAAGAATTGATTTAGATGAATTATCTTACCAATTAAGACATAAAGCAAACACAGAAACTTCAAAACAACGTAAGACAGAAGCCTTAAAACGCTTAAATGTTGTTGAAGCATTCCGTGACTCTAATAAAAATAGAGAAAACAAACCAGAGTGGATGATAATGAAGGCAGTTCCGGTAATTCCACCAGAATTGAGACCATTAGTACCACTTGATGGAGGACGTTTTGCAACTTCAGATTTAAATGATTTATACCGTAGAGTAATTATACGTAACAACCGTTTAAAAAGATTGGTTGAAATAAAAGCGCCTGAAGTAATCTTACGTAATGAAAAACGTATGTTACAAGAATCAGTAGATTCATTATTTGATAACACACGAAAATCATCAGCAGTAAAAACAGAATCTAACAGACCTTTAAAATCATTATCAGATTCATTAAAAGGAAAACAAGGACGTTTCCGTCAAAACTTGTTAGGAAAACGTGTTGATTATTCAGCTCGTTCTGTAATTGTTGTAGGACCAACATTAAAATTATATGAATGTGGATTGCCAAAAGGAATGGCAGCAGAATTATACAAACCTTTTATTATTCGTAAATTAATAGAAAGAGGAATTGTAAAAACTGTAAAATCAGCAAAGAAAATTATAGATAAAAAAGAGCCTGTAGTATGGGATATTTTAGAAAATGTTTTAAAAGGACATCCAGTACTATTGAACCGTGCTCCAACACTTCACCGTTTGGGTATCCAAGCATTTCAACCTAAGTTGATTGAAGGAAAAGCAATACAATTACATCCATTAGTATGTACCGCATTTAATGCCGATTTTGATGGAGATCAAATGGCAGTGCACTTACCATTAGGACCAGAAGCAATTTTAGAAGCTCAATTATTATTATTAGCATCGCACAGTATTTTGAATCCAGCAAATGGAGCGCCAATTACTGTACCTTCTCAAGATATGGTACTTGGTTTGTATTACATGACTAAGGAACGTAAATCTACTAAAGAGGTAAAAATTAAGGGTGAAGGATTAACATTCTACTCTCCAGAAGAAGTAACCATTGCTTTTAATGAAAAAAGAGTTGACTTGAACGCTTCAATTAAAGTGAGAACTCAAGATTTAAATGAAGAAGGAGAACAAGTAACTAAAATTATTGCAACAACAGTTGGTAGAGTATTATTTAATGAAGTTGTACCACCAGAAGCAGGATATATTAATGAAGTATTAACCAAAAAATCTCTTAGAGATATTATAGGTAGAATATTAAAAGTAACAAGTATTCCTGTAATTGGTCAATTCTTAGATAATATTAAAGATATGGGTTATCAATTTGCCTTTAAAGGTGGATTGTCATTCAGTTTAGGAGATATTATTATTCCTGAAGAAAAGAAAGGGATGATTGCTGATGCAAATGCTCAAGTAGATGTTATTAGATCTAACTACAACATGGGAATGTTGACCAACAAAGAACGTTACAATCAAGTAATTGATATTTGGGGATCAACAAATAACCGTCTTACTGAACTTTCAATGAAACGTTTACGTGAAGACCAACAAGGGTTTAACTCAGTATTTATGATGCTTGATTCTGGAGCAAGGGGTTCTAAAGAACAAATTCGACAGTTAACAGGTATGCGTGGATTGATGGCAAAACCAAAGAAGTCAAGTGCAAGTGGTGGGGAAATTATTGAAAATCCAATTCTTTCTAACTTTAAAGAAGGACTTTCAATTCTAGAATACTTTATCTCAACTCACGGTGCTCGTAAAGGACTTGCCGATACGGCACTTAAAACTGCCGATGCAGGATACTTAACACGTCGTTTGGTAGATGTATCTCAAGATGTTATTGTAAATGAAGTAGATTGTGGAACATTAAGAGGATTAGAAATTTCACCATTAAAAAAGAATGATGAAGTTGTAGAAAAATTAGAAGAAAGAATTGTTGGTCGTGTGTCTTTACATGATGTTATAGATCCATTAACTGATGAAATTTACGTTAGCGCAGGAGAACCAATAACTGAAGAAGCAGCAGCAAAAATAGAAGCATCACCTATAGATTCTGTTGAAGCAAGATCAGCATTAACTTGTGAAGCTAAACGCGGTATTTGTGAAAAATGTTACGGTTATAGTTTATCAACAAGAAAAATGGTTCAAAAAGGAGAAGCAGTTGGTGTAATAGCAGCGCAATCAATTGGAGAACCAGGAACACAGTTAACCTTAAGAACATTCCACGTTGGAGGGGTTGCAGGTAATATTTCTGAAGAAAATAAATTGACGTCTAAATTTGCCGGAAAAGCAATTATTGAAGACTTAAGAACCGTTAAAGGTGATGATGGTCAAGGAAATGAAGTAGATATTGTAATTTCAAGAACTACTGAGTTTAAAATTAATGACCCTAAAACAGGTATAAATTTAACTACTCAAAATATACCTTACGGTTCGTTTATCTATGCAGAGAACGGTCAAAAAGTTAAAAAAGGAGATGTAATTTGTCAATGGGATCCATTTAATGGTGTAATTGTTTCAGAATTTGCAGGAAAAGTTTCTTATGAAAATGTTGAAAAAGACATTAACTTCTCTGAAGAAATTGATGAACAAACAGGCTTTAAAGAGCGTGTAATTACAGAGTCTAAAAACAAAAAAGTAATACCAACTTTATTGATTGAAGGTAAAGATGGTGAAGTATTACGCTCATACAGTTTACCTGTAGGAGCACACTTAATTGTTGAAGATGGTGACAAAATTAAAACAGGACAAATATTAGTTAAAATTCCTCGTAAATCTGGTAAAGCAGGTGATATTACAGGAGGTTTACCACGTGTAACAGAATTGTTTGAAGCGCGTAATCCTTCAAATCCAGCAGTAGTTACTGAAATTGATGGAGTTGTATCATTTGGTAAAATAAAAAGAGGAAATAGAGAGATTATTGTTGAGTCTAAATATGGAGATATAAAGAAATATTTGGTTAAACTTTCAAGTCAAATTTTAGTACAAGAAAATGACTTTGTAAAAGCAGGTATGCCACTTTCTGATGGAGCAACAACTCCAGCAGATATCTTAAAAATATTAGGACCAACAGCAGTTCAAGAATTTTTAGTAAACGAAATTCAAGAGGTATATAGATTACAAGGTGTAAAAATTAATGATAAACATTTTGAAGTTGTGGTACGTCAAATGATGCGTAAAGTTAGAATTGTTGATTCTGGAGATACATTATTCTTAGAAAATGAATTAATTCATAAAGCTGATTTTATTACTGAAAACGATAAAATCTACGGAATGAAAGTTGTTGAAGAAGCAGGAGATTCAGAAAATATTAAACTAGGACAAATCATAACAGCACGTCAATTAAGAGATGAAAATTCATTATTACGTAGATCTGATAAAGCATTAGTTATTGCACGTGATGCACAACCAGCAACAGCAGAGCAAATTTTACAAGGTATTACTAGAGCATCGCTACAAACGAAATCATTTATTTCGGCAGCATCGTTCCAAGAAACTACCAAAGTATTAAATGAAGCAGCAGTTAATGGTAAAATTGATACTTTAGAAGGATTAAAAGAAAACGTAATTGTAGGTAAAAGAATTCCTGCAGGAACAGGTTTACGCGAGTATGATAAAATCATAGTAGGATCAAAAGAGGAAATGGAAAACACCGAAATTTAATAGCATGGCAGAGCAAAATCAAAAAAATGACGGAAAATTAAATATTGAATTAGATGAAAAAATTGCCGAAGGTACTTATTCAAACCTTGCAATTATCAATCATTCAGTATCAGAATTTATTGTAGATTTTATTAGTATGATGCCTGGAACGCCAAAAGCAAAAGTGAAGTCGAGAATTATTTTGACACCACAACACGCCAAAAGGTTAACCAAAGCATTGGCTGATAATGTTAAGAAATTTGAGCAAGCTCACGGTGAAATTAAAGATTACGAACAACCTCCAATTCCAATTAATTTTGGACCTACTGGTGAAGCATAAAGTAAAAACGTCTAACGAAAGTTAGACGTTTTTTTATATATTTACTTTTTATTATGAAAATATGGAAGAAAGAATAAAAACCTACGATGAATTTTATAAATTTTATTTAGGTGAACACAGTAACAAAACATGTAGGCTGCTGCATGTAATAGGCACTACAATTGTTTTAGCATTATTAGTTACAGCAATTTATCATCAAATGCCAAAATTATTACTATTAATTCCTGTAGCAGGATATGGATTTGCTTGGATTGGTCATTTTTTCTTCGAAAAAAATAAACCAGCAACTTTTAAATATCCTTTGTGGAGTTTGCAATCAGATTTTAAAATGTATTTTGATATAGTATCTGGAAAAATCAGTCTAGATGCATCAAAGGACAAAAATATTTAAATAGTTTTATGAAAAATAAGATACTTTTTTCTAAACAATTATTACATCCTTTTTTCTATGTAATTCCAATGTATTTGGGTACTTATTCAATTTTTGACTTATTTGTTTTTGAAGATAAAACAGTATTATTTAAAATAATACCTTCTTTGTTTTTTACCTATTTGTTACATTCTTTGCTAAATATAACTAAGAGTGTAATTTTAAAAAATGATAAACTAACAAAAGGAATTCATATTTTAGGAATTGGGTTTGTTAAGAAAGAATTTGAAATCTCAAAAGCAGTGATTTATAAAGTTTACATTGAGCAAAAAAAAGACAAATATTTCGGAATTTATATTCAAACAAAAACAGGAATTAATTACGAGTTATCAGCGTTGCCAAACAGATTTCCAGCAATCGAAAAATCAAAAGAAATAGAAAAAATATTGCTTAAAACAGTTTAAATTCTAGTCGTTTTATCCAACAAATAAAAATCTGCTAAAACTAGCGCAGCCATTGCCTCTACAATAGGTACTGCTCTAGGAACAACGCAAGGGTCGTGTCGTCCTCTTCCTTGCATCTCTATGCTATTACCATTACTATCAATAGTTTGTTGTTTTTGGATAAGTGTAGCAACAGGTTTAAAAGCAACTCTAAAGTAAATATCCATACCATTACTAATTCCACCTTGAATTCCTCCTGAAAGATTTGTTTTAGTAGAGCCATCAGTGTTAAAAATGTCATTATGATCACTACCTTTCATTTTTGTTCCGCAAAAACCACTTCCAAACTCAAATCCTTTTACAGCATTAATAGAAAGCATTGCCTTACCTAATTGAGCATGTAATTTATTGAAAATAGGTTCGCCTAAACCAATAGGTAAGTTTTGAATCACACAAGTTATTGTTCCTCCAATAGTATCACCTTCTTTTTTTATATCTTTGATGTGATTAATCATTTTTTGTGCAATTTCACTATCAGGACATCTAACATCATTTGACTCTATCATACTAAAATCTAGTTCTTGATAAGGTTTACCAATTGATATTTCTCCAACTGATGAAGTAAAAGCATTAATTTTTATACTATTAATGACTTGTTTTGCCACAGCTCCTGCAACAACCCAATTTGCAGTTTCTCTAGCTGATGTTCTTCCTCCACCACGATAATCACGGACACCATATTTTTTGTCATAGGTAAAATCAGCGTGAGAAGGTCTATATACATTCACATTGTGAGAGTAGTCTTTACTTTTTTGATTTGTATTTTGAATCATAAAACCAATAGGAGTACCAGTAGTTTTTCCTTCAAATATTCCAGATAAAAATTGTACTTTATCAGCTTCTTTCCGTTGGGTTACAATAACAGATTGTCCTGGTTTTCTTCTGTCTAAATCTGTTTGAATGGCTTCAATATCAAGTTCTATTCCAGCAGGACAACCATCAATAATACCACCAATAGCAGTTCCGTGAGATTCTCCAAATGTTGTCAATGTAAAGATGTTTCCAAAGGTATTATTAGCCATAAGATTCTATTTTTGACAAAAGTAACAAAGACATATTGAATAGTTAATTATTAA
>CAMZLV010000059.1 GCA_947311835.1 uncultured Lutibacter sp.
AGACAAAATATTGATTTTTTTAAGGAGATGATAGATGATTATATGAAAAAAATAAAGGATGAAAATATAACTAAAGTGGCGTTTGATTTAAGAGGAAATAGAGGAGGAAATTCAGAATGCACAGAATATATATTATCTTATATTATTGATAAAGAAATAAATTTTTATGAAAATAATGACTTAAATAAAAGACGAAATAGACCAATAACAGTAAACCCAAAAACAACTAATAATATTAGTAATGCAAATATTTATATGCTTACAGATGGTCGTTGTGCATCTGCAACAACACAAATGTTGGCGGTTATAAAACATAATCAGTTAGCAACCATAATTGGAGAAGAAACAGGAGGCACTTACAGTACGCATCCAGGTAGAGGAACAACAGCACTAAAAAACACAAAACTTGGTATGCAAATAGGTACAGAAAGGGAATCTGTAAATGTTCCTAAATTAGTCCTAAATAAAGGTATAATTCCAGATATAAATATTGAGATAAAGTTATTTGATATAATAAACGGCTATGACCCATTATTGAACTATATTTTGAAAGAATAGACAAATGAACGTAAAGCTAGTTGCCAATAAAATGTAAACGTAATTGCGGGTTTTGTGCTAAGTTTAAAGTTTGTGTTTTTGTACAAAGTTTAGAGATAAATTGAAAGGTAAGTGCCTTAAAATCCGCAACTACGCTTACATAAACCGATAAAAAACACTAAAAATTAATTAACACATAGTATTAATTACTTTCTTTTCTTTTTCAGGGTTTTTTAAAAGATTCTGAACAGTATGTAATCTAGATTTTAATGAAGTCAACTTATTTAAACGAGTGTTTTCTTTTTTTGTTGGATTTTTATATTCTTTTGAAATAACAACCTCCTTTTCTGTTTTTTCTACTGTTTTAGTATTGCTAGTGTGATTGTTAGCAGACGCAGAAATCGAACTTAAGAAAAATAGTGCGATAGTTATAAAAATATATTTTTTCATTTAAATCTATTTGTTTTTAAAACAGTTTGTTCCAAAAATTTAATTTCGTTTTGCTAATTGCGGGAACAAATTTCATGCAAATATACAATGCATATAGACTATGATTTTGGTCAAAACAATGAAGATAAGTAGATAGTTTGTAAATGGTTTGATTTCACTAATAAACTGTAATATGCAAATATTATTGGGTAAATTTTGTGTAAAAAACCTATATAAACTTTAGTTTAGATAAATGGATTGTTATCTATTTACACCTTGCTGACTAATCCAACGTTGGTATTTTACAGCGTTACGATTATGTTGTGCAAGTGTTTTGGCAAAAACATGTTTTCCAAAATTATTAATGTCAGCACACATATAATAATAGTCGTGTTTTTCTGGATTAAGTACGGCTTTTATTGATGAAATATCTGGCATTGAGATTGGACCAGGAGGTAAGCCGATATTTTTATAAGTATTGTATTTAGAATCGATATCCAAATCTTTTAATAACACACGTTTGATAACTGTATCTTGCCCTAATTTTTGTTTTAAAGCAAAAATAATTGTTGGGTCGGCTTGTAAAGGCCATTTGTTTTTATACCTGTTTAAGTATAATCCTGCCACTCGTGGTCGTTCACTTGTGCTTGCTGTTTCTTTTTGTACAATTGAAGCAATAGTAATTACATCATTAACTGATAAACCTTGTTTTTGAGCTTTTAAAATTCTCTTTGTACTCCAAAATTTTTTGTATTCTTTCAACATTTTAGCGCGAAACTTTTTAGCAGATGTATTCCAATACACTTCATAACTGTTTGGTATGTACATGCCTAAAGCAGTTTCTAGAGTGAAATTATTATGATTTAAGAAGGCTTCGTCTTTCAATGTATTTAAAATACTAATTGAGTCAGGTTCTATTTGTGATGCAATTCTTCCTGCTAATTTTTCTAAAGTATCTTGATTGTTAAACGATAATTTTATTGGAGTTTGTTTACCACTTCGTAATAAATTAACTAAATCATTGTTGTTAATGCCTTTTTTTAAGCGGTATTTTCCTGCTTTAATAGTGTTAGGATAGTTTTTCTTTTTGGCAACCCATTCAAAAGAATTTATATTATTTAGGAACGGAGAAACTTCATTTAAAACAGTTTCAAAATTGCTATTCGTTGAAATGTTTATAACTGTATCTTTATTTACATTTGCGCTAAAAATTTTCGAATAAAACGTATAAGCGATACTTCCGCCGATAATTGCGATAGCAATGATAATTCCTAAAATTAATTTCTTTTTATTCATGTATCAGTTGATATATGAGTTCGTTTTTAAATGTTTTATTGCTATAAATCCAGTCCTTTTTTAGTCCTGTTTTAATAAATCCTTGCTTTTCAAATAACGAAATGCTTTTATTGTTTTCTTCGGATATATTGGCATATACTTGATGTAAATCTAGATAAGTAAAAGCGTAATTAATCAGAAGTTTTAACGATTCTGCAGCATAGCCTTTTCCTTCATAATTGGTGTTTATTACAATGCCAATTCCAGCGCGTTTATGTTTAGGTTCAAAATCAAATAAATCAATCATTCCAATAGGTTTATTTGAATTTTTTTCAACAATCATCATTCGTAATTGCTTTGCTGTGTAGATATCTTGTTGAGCATTTTCAAGATATTGGTGTAATACGAATTTAGAAAATGGAGTGATTGTATTACTTACTTCCCAAAATGATTCGTTGTTTTCTATTTCGTATAAAAATTCTAAATCAGTTGGCTCTATAGCGCGTAAGTAAATAAGTTTTCCTGTTAGTGTTTTCATATTTAAAAAAATCCTTCAAAAACAAAAGTTGCTTTTCCAGTCAAATATACATTTTTATAAACATCTTTTTCATGTGTAAAACTAACAGTTAGGTTTCCGCCAAGTGTTTCGATGTGTAATTTATTTTCTGATGTTTTATTAGCAACGCTTGCTGCGATTGCAACTGCAGTGACTCCTGTGCCACAACTTAGAGTTTCATCTTCAACTCCACGTTCGTAGGTACGAACTTTAAAAGTGTTAGAGTTTATTTTTTCGGCAAAATTCACATTTGTACCTTCTTCAAAATAAGGAGCACCTTTTCGTATCTTTCGTCCAATTTTTTTTACGTCAATCGTGTCAATATCTGAAGAAAATAAGACGTGATGAGGAGATCCTGTGTTTAAAAACAAGTGCGTATTATGATTTTCAACAATTTTAATATCTTTCATTTGAAGACTAACAATAGTATCTGTTATCGTTGCGTAATGTTTTCCGTCAATGGCTTCAAAAGTTGTTTTGGTATCAATTATTTTAAGTTTTTTAGCAAACGCAACGATACAACGACCTCCATTTCCACACATTGTACTTTCATTTCCATCAGCATTAAAATACACCATTTTAAAATCGACTATTTCTGATTTTTCGAGTAATATTAAGCCATCAGCACCAACTCCAAAACGCCTATCACAAAATTTATTGATAAGTGCTACGTCCGTTTTAGGAAATTGATTGTTGCGATTGTCAATCATCACAAAATCATTTCCTGTACCTTGATATTTATAAAACTGAATTTTCATTAAGGCAAAAATACGTTTTTAGGTGAAAAGAGTATAGATTAAAGAAAAAAGATTAAAGAAAATAGATGAAAGAGAATAGATAAAAGAGAATAGATTCGAGATGAGGGAGAAAAAGAAGAGAGCTGTTTTTTCTTCGTTCAAACCTCTAAATTCTTAAAAAGGAGTGTTAAAATTCCGTTAATCTGTTTTTAAGCGTACAATAAATGTATAATTTTGAGTGTTCAAATTAATAATCAAAATAGATATATCATGAAAAAATATTTCACTTTGTTACTCGTTTCAGCACTTGGAGGTGTTTTGACACTTGGTGCGTATAAATTGTTTATTGAAAAGCCTCAAATTGCTTATGAACATCAAAATCAAAATGAAGGATTGCAGAACGTACAAACAAATTTTATAAATGCACCGAAGAATTTTGCTGCTGAAATTACCGATTTCACAAGTGCTTCAGAAAAAACATTGGATGCAGTAGTGCACGTTAAAAATCGTTCTATTTATACTTCACAATTGACAATGCAAGATTTGATTTATGGAAGAAATCAAGGGCGACCACGCGTTCAGATTGGAACAGGAAGTGGCGTAATTATTTCTCCAGATGGTTATATTATTACCAATAATCACGTGATAAATGGTGCAAATGAATTGGAAATTGTTTTAAATAACAAAAAAACATATCCTGCAGAATTGATTGGTACTGATGCAACAAATGATATTGCTTTGGTCAAAATTGATGCGCGAGATTTACCATACGTAACTTTTGGAGATTCTGATAGTGTAAAAGTTGGTGAATGGGTTTTGGCAGTAGGAAATCCATTTAATTTAACATCAACAGTTACCGCAGGAATTGTGAGTGCAAAAGGGAGAGATTTGGCAAATAATAATAACAAAATTGAATCTTATATTCAAACAGATGCCGTTGTAAATCCAGGAAATAGTGGAGGTGCATTGGTTAATACGCGTGGTGAATTGATAGGAATTAATACAATGATAACTTCTACAACTGGTTCTTATATAGGATATTCATTTGCTGTACCTTCAAATATCGCAAAAAAAGTAGTTGACGATATTTTAGAATATGGTAATGTACAGCGTGCATTTATTGGAATAAATTATAGAGAATTAAATGGTGAAAATTATAAAGATTTTAATGTATCAGAAACTGAAGGTGTAATTGTAACCAATGTCTTAGCGGAAAGTGGAGCTCAAAAAGCAGGAATAGAAGTAAATGATATTATTATAAAAGCAAATAATGTGAAAATTGGAACTTTTGCAGATTTAAATGGGTTTTTAAACACCAAACGACCAAATGATGTAGTTGATTTTACGATTATTAGAAATGGGAATGAAAAAATACTTCCTGTAACATTGCATAAAAATGTTTCAACTACTGTAAATCAATTAGGATTGAATTTAGAAGATTTGTCACCGTCAGATTTGAAAAAATATAAACTTAATAAAGGTGTGAAAATTAGCGATGTGCTTAATAGCGAATTAAAACGATTTGGACTTAAAAAAGGTCAAGTGGTTGTGAGTATTAATGGTCAATCAGTAGCAAATGTTAATGATGTTAATGATATTATGGCTTCATTAAAAACCAATAGTCGTTTGTTGCTAGAAGTTATGACTGAAGAAGGTGTAACAGAACGCTATATTTTTAATTAGATGTGTTTTTTGATATGCGACTCAAGATTAAAGACTTAAGATTTAAGACTCAAGACTTAAGATTAAAGAGGGAAGTTTGAAAATACGAGAAACCACTTGTAAAGTCATTGTATAAACAGTGTTTTATAAGTGTTTTTTTTATTGAAATAAATACAATTAGAATGTTTTAGTTTTTATATTTTTGCACAAAATTTATAATTTTAAATTCAACAACACAAAAACACCACAAAATGACTGAAAACACTTACGAACAGGAGTTAACATTTCAAACAGATAGGCGTAGAGCGTCTATTGAGTTTATTAAATTGATTAGCGATTTATGGTATGATAATACTATAGAGTTAATTTTGTTTAGAAATCAACTGATAGATAGAAATGTTAGTGAAATATTAAACCTTTTAGAGTATGCATCAGAATTTGTGCAAAAACCAATTTCAATATTTGATGCTGTAGAGATTGCAAGAAACTTAAAGCAATTAAATCTTCCTCCATCAAAAATTGATATCGGAAAATTAGTTTATGAATGTCATCTTGAAAAAAATAAGGATATAATCAGTTTTTTGAAAGATAAATTAAAAGATGCAGAAAAATCCGAAGCAATCAAACCAAAAGATATTGTATTATATGGTTTTGGTAGAATTGGACGTTTGGTTGCACGTGAATTAATGACAAGAACAGGTAAAGGAAAACAAATGCGTTTACGTGCAATTGTTACACGTGGAAAAATTGATGAAACGGTACTTGAAAAAAGAGCATCATTATTAAAAAGTGATTCTGTTCATGGTGATTTTGCTGGAACAGTAAGAGTTGACGCTAAAAACAATGCATTAATCATAAATGGAACAACGGTTTGTGTAATCTCAGCTAACGCACCAGAAGAAATAGATTATACGCAATACGGAATTGACAATGCATTGGTTATAGATAATACAGGAGCATTTAGAGATAAAGAAGCCTTGAGTCGTCATTTAATAGCCAAAGGAGTTGATAAAGTCTTATTAACCGCTCCAGGAAAAGGCATTCCTAATATAGTTTATGGAGTGAATAACCTTGAGCATACGGCTGAAGATATTAAAATTTTCTCAGCAGCATCTTGTACAACAAATGCGATAACGCCTATTTTAAAAGTGATAGAAGATAATTATGGTGTTAAAAACGGTCACTTAGAGACCATTCATGCCTATACAAATGACCAAAATTTGGTAGATAATATGCATAAAAAATACCGTAGAGGTAGAGCAGCAGCATTAAACATGGTTATTACCGAAACTGGAGCAGGAAAAGCAGTTGCCAAAGCCTTACCAAGTTTAGAAGGTAAACTAACCTCAAATGCCATTCGAGTTCCTGTGCCAAACGGATCATTAGCAATATTAAATTTACAATTAGACAAAGCAACAAGTGTTGCTGATATGAATGAAGTAATGCGTAAATACGCATTAGAAGGACGTTTGGTTGAGCAAATTAAATATTCGTTAGATAATGAATTGGTTTCTTCTGATATTGTAGGATCTTCAGCACCGGCAATTTATGATAGTAAAGCAACCATTACTACTGAAGATGGTAAAACTGTTGTGTTGTATATATGGTATGACAACGAATATGGTTATAGTCATCAAGTAATACGATTGGCACGACAAATAGCTAAAGTTAAACGTTATACTTATTATTAATAGAGCTCTTAAGTTCAATTAGTAAATGCCAAAGTTATATTATATACTTTGGCATTTTTTTAGAGATAAATTTTAGAAATATAAAGGCTTTAACTAATTTCGTGTTTATATTTATATCATGATTTTGAAAAATAAAATAAAACTATTATTAAGCTTAATTGTATTAGTTGCTGCCGGAATTTATTATACAAAAAATTACCAATGTAAAAGAAAAATTGAAGTTGTGTTTGTAAAAGGCGGTACTTTTAAAATGGGAGGAAGCCTGAATAACGAACAGCCAATACATCAAGTCACTCTAAGTAGTTTTCAAATAAGTAAATACGAAATTACTAATAAGCAATTTTCTGACTTTTTAAATAAAAAAGGAAATCAAAAAGAACAAGGGAAATATTGGCTTGATATCGAAGATATTGATTGTCAAATAACAAAAAAAGAAGGTAAATTTATTTCCAAAAAAGGAAAAGATAATTTTCCTGTAATAGAAGTGACTTGGTATGGTGCTAAAGCGTATTGTGAATTTATTGGAGGAAGATTACCAACAGAGGCAGAATGGGAATATGCAGCGAAAGGAGGTAACTTGAGTAAAGAATATATTTATGCAGGAAGTTCAAATATTGATGAAGTGGCTTGGTATTTTAAAAATACTTGGAGAGCGGATGTTGATAATTTATATTCCAGTTCACATAGATTGGATATAGCTACACATCAAATAGGTACTAAAAAAGCAAATGAAATAGGTTTGTACGATATGTCTGGTAATGTAGATGAATGGTGTAGTGATTGGTATGATAAGAACTACTATGAAAAGAGTTCTTTAAAAAAACCTCTAGGTTCTAAAACAGGGTCATTACGTGTAAGACGAGGAGGAAGTTCCAGAGGTAGTGAAAATAACTGTAGGGTTAATTATCGAGGATTTGATGATCCTGTAACTAGTAACATGCATGTAGGTTTTAGACCTGTGTTTGATAGTTGTTATTTATTTTGGTAATCACTTACTTTTTAGTTCTCAAATACAATTGCTCTACTTTTTCTCTCGCCCAAGGCGTTCTTCGTAAAAATTTTAAACTTGATTTTATGGTTGGATTGTTGTTAAAAGAGTTGATTTTAATACGCTCACCCAATTCTTCCCAACCATATGTAGCTACTAAAAATTGTACAATTTCAGCAAGTTTTACTCCATGCAACGGATTGTTTGGTTGTTCTGAACTCATTTTAATATCGATGTTTATCTATATAATATGCAATTTTTGCAAATATAAAATACGAAGTTAATGCAGATATAGTTAACAGCAAAATGGAATCACTTTTTGGTAATATATATAAGTCAAGATAACTGATAAAAAGCAGAAGAATGATAAACAATCTACCAATATATTTTCCTTTTTTAGAAGTCGCAATTGTTTTTTCTAGATAATATCCGAAACCAAAAATTAAAAGTGTAGCCTCCATTAAGTAAGTTAAAAACTTGTTTTTCCATAAGCCCAAACCAAATTTAGGCTCGCCATAAAACAATGGTAAATCAGGAAGATGAACAATATAATCTGTAAACCAATGCGACAAGACACCTAAAGCCATTACAAATGCAATAACTTTTTTGTTAGAAGTATTTTTGAGAAGGACATAGTAATAAAGTAAAAAACACAAAACGGCCCAAAGTATAGAGGCAAACAAACTATGCGTAAACGGAAAAAAATCCATATTAAAATTATTGACTGCTGTAAAGTTTTTTTCAAACTTTAGATGTTCAATTCCAACAAGAGCAAACGGAAAATATAAGATGTCTACAAATTGTGTAGCAATAAAAAGTGATCCTAATGAAACGTTTTTTTCTTTTCCTCTTAATGCAAACGCTGCTGCATAATGACCGATAAACATAAGTATTTATTTTTTAAGCAATTAGTTGTGTAAATGTATAAAAAAAAAGTTTTTAAAACTAATTAATTTAATCCGTATTTTTATGCGAGAAAATTAATCGAATAATGAGTAATAAAATTAAAGATAAAATCACAGAATTAAGAGAAGAATTGCGTCTGCATAATTACAATTATTATGTATTAGATAATGCAACAATTACTGATTTTGATTTTGATATAAAACTAAAAGAACTACAAACTTTAGAACAAGAAAATCCTCAATATTTTGATGCAACTTCCCCAACACAACGTGTAGGAGGGCAAATCACTAAAAACTTTAAAACAGTAGTTCATAAAAACCGAATGTATTCACTAGATAATTCATATTCAATAGAAGATTTGAATGATTGGGAAAAGCGCATTCAAAAAAATCTTGGAACTCAAAATACAGAATATACTTGTGAATTAAAATACGATGGAGCATCAATCAATTTGAGTTATGAAAATGGTAAATTGCTTAGTGCAGTAACTCGTGGAGATGGTTTTCAAGGAGATGATGTGACAGAAAATATTAAAACAATCAAGTCAATTCCCTTACAATTGAAAGGTGATTTTATAGATGCGTTTGAAATTAGGGGCGAAATTATTTTGCCGTTAGATGGTTTTAATAAAATGAATGAAAAGCGCATTAAAAACAACGAAGAACCGTACAGAAACCCAAGAAACACAGCAAGTGGAAGTTTGAAATTACAAGATAGTGCTGAGGTTGCTAAACGTCCTTTAGATTGCTTGTTATATCATGTTGTAGGTAATAAATTGCCATTTTCAACACATTATGAAACCCTAGAAAAAGCACGACAAGTAGGTTTTAAAATACCAAAAGCAATACAAATGTGTAAAAACATTGATGAGGTTTTTAAATTTATTAATTATTGGGATGTTGAGCGACACAATCTTCCATATGAAACCGATGGAGTAGTTATAAAAGTTAATAATTTACATCAACAAGAAGAATTAGGGTTTACAGCCAAAGCGCCTCGTTGGGCAATTGCGTATAAGTTTAAAACAGAGCAAGTAAGTACTGTTTTAAATAAAATCACCTATCAAGTAGGACGTACAGGAGCGATTACTCCTGTGGCAAATCTAGCACCTGTTCAGTTGGCTGGAACAACTGTAAAACGTGCTTCATTACACAATGCAGATCAAATACAAAAATTGGATATTAGAGAAAATGATACCGTTTTTGTAGAAAAAGGAGGAGAAATAATTCCTAAGGTTGTAGGTGTTGATTTCAGTAAGCGTCCTGTCGATTCAGTACCAACAAATTACGCAACCAATTGTCCTGATTGTAATACGCAATTGGTCAGAAAAGAAGGAGATGCTAAGCATTATTGTCCAAATGAGTTTGGTTGTCCAACTCAAATTACAGGAAGAATTCAACATTTTATCAGCAGAAAAGCAATGAATATTGACGGATTAGGAGCCGAAACTGTAGAATTACTGTTTAAAGAAGGTTTGATACATAATTATGCAGATTTATATGAGTTGCGAGAAGAACAAATCATACCATTAGAACGTATGGCTGAAAAATCAGCAAAAAATATTGTTGAGGGAATTGAAAATTCTAAAAAAGTACCTTTTGAAAAAGTACTCTTTGCATTAGGAATTCGATTTGTAGGCGAAACAGTCGCTAAAAAATTAGCAAAACACTATAAATCAATAGATAATTTGATGACGGCAACCTTTGAAAACCTTATTAGTGTTGATGAAATAGGAGAGCGTATAGCACAAAGTATAGTTGATTTTTCTACGGATTTAAGTACTATTCAGTATATTGAAAGGTTGAAAAAGTACGGACTTCAATTAGAATTATCAGCCGAATCACAAGCCAATCAAACCGATAAATTGCAAGGAAAAGTATTTGTAGTTTCTGGTGTTTTTCATAAAATGAGTAGAAATGAATTAAAGAAAGCTATTGAAGATAATGGAGGTAAAGTAAGTAGTTCAATTTCTAAAAAAACAAGTTATCTTATTGCAGGTGAAAAAATGGGACCAAGTAAGCGAACAAAAGCGGAAGCGTTAGAAGTTCCAATAATTAGTGAAGATGATTTTTTAGAGATGTTAGCATAAAAAAAATATGGTTTAACTAAACAAATCTTTGGTACGATTCCAAAGGCGATAGTTAAACCATATTATAATTAAATATAAAGTGTTATTAATTTAATTATTTTTTTTTAGTTGTTAATATGAAAAATTAAACAGCTACTTTAGGTTTTTCAAGCCATTTATCATTTTTTGATTCTCCTAAAATTATAATCTCTTTAATGTCTCGATATTCGTTAACGGCTTCAAGCATATCAGCACGATTATCTCTTCTTATTTTGATGCCACTTCTAGCTCCTTTATTGCGTACTTCAATATAAAAACCGTCTCTTAATTTGGCTGGACGTGTTGCTGGTCTTCCCATAGTTTGTGTAATTATTTTAAAGTTCTAAAGATACATTTTTTTTTGTTAAAATAAAGCTAAAATATTATGAGAATACCATTTGACTTTAAAGTGATTTTTGAGTTGCATTTTTTTGTATTAATCCTATGTGTAATAAGGGTTGTAGGTTTGTTTTTTTGTCTGATGATAAAGCAGTGTAAAGTTTTTAAAAACTTAAAAAAGTATAAAAAATAAAAAATAAAAGGCAAATAAAAGCCTAAAATACAAAATTAATTGATAAAAGTAAATGTATTTTTTTTAAAAATGATTTATTGCAACTATATAAAAAGAATCTTTTTTTAGTTACTTTTGTCTTTAAAAGTTTTTATGATATTTTTAAACACCATAAAAAAGAGAAGAATTAAGAAAAAGATACTCCAAGAAGTACAGAAAAGTAGTGCAGAACAATCAACACTGTCGAAAAATAAGATAAATTCTATTCTTGTTTTTACTGATAAAAAAACACCAAACAATTTTTTAAAAACGATCGAAAAATCATTAAACATCAAAAAAGAAAAAGTAACAATCTTAGAATATTTAGATGTTGTTCCCAAAGAAAACACATCTGAAGACTATTTGAGTCAACAAGATTTTAGTATTTTAGGTAATGTAAAAAGACCATATATTAAGAATTTAATTACTTCAAAGTTTGACTTATTAATAAATTTAACCAAAGAAAATCTATTCTTAGATGCATTTGCATCGAAG
>CAMZLV010000060.1 GCA_947311835.1 uncultured Lutibacter sp.
CAACGATGTATGGCAGTTGATTGGATTAGGTTCATCAACTTATAATATATCTCCTATACAGATACATGATAGATATGGTAAAATAGTAGCCATCATCAATCCAATAGCAACAGAAGGTTGGGATGGATTATATAATAATAAAGAATTGCCAAGTACAGATTACTGGTTTGTATTATCAATAACTGATGCTAACGGTAAATCAGTAATAAAAAAAGGACATTTTAGTTTGATAAGAAGATAAAATGAAGAATCTAATTTACATACTAATATTAGTGTCAAGTATTCAACTTTTCGCCCAAAAACAAACAGCATTTTGGTATTTTGGCACTTATGCTGGATTAGATTTTAATTCTGGAAATCCAATCGCTTTAACTGATGGTCAATTAAACACAGATGAAGGATGTACTGCAATATCTGATTTTAATGGAAATCTTTTATTTTACACAGATGGAGTTACTGTATGGAACAAAAATCATGTAACAATGCTAAATGGTGAAAACTTAAACGGTCATTTTTCAAGTACTAACTCAGCTATAATTATACCTAAGCCTACTGATTCTAATATTTACTATATATTTACTGTAGATGATGTAGCAGGCCCTAAAGGATTACAATACTCTGAAGTTGACATGCAATTAGATGGAGGTTTAGGCGGTGTTACAGGCAGTAAAAATATCATACTGTTTCCTCGAACCCTTGAAAAAGTCACTGCTGTAAAACATCAAAATGATGTGGATTGGTGGGTTTTAGCACACAAATGGAATAGCAATGAATTTACAGCGTATAGAGTTACAAGTAATGGAATAAATCCTGCTATTAGTTCATCAGTAGGCCTTACTGTTACAGGCGATACTGAAAATTCGGTTGGTTGCATGAAATTTTCTCCAAACGGAAAAAAAGTTGCAATTGCACACAGTTACCAAAACAATATTGTGCAATTATTATCATTTGACGATATTACAGGAAATCTTTCCAATCCGATTACTTTAACAGGATTTAGCGGAACAACAGGAGCTTATGGTGTTGAGTTTTCTCCTAACAGCGAATTATTATATGTTTCTGATTCAGATGGAAGTATTTACCAATATAACACACAATTACCAACGCCAACAGATATAATAAATTCAAAAACTACAATACTTGACTCAACCGACCATATTGGAGCATTACAATTGGCTCCTAACGAAAAAATTTATGTTGCAAAATTATATAGCAATCATCTTGGCGTTATTTCTTCTCCAAATTTAGCTGGAGTGGGAAGTAATTATATAGATGAAGGAGTAAACTTAGATTCAGGTATATCTAAACTAGGCTTACCGCCTTTTATACAATCCTTTTTCTGGAAAGAAGTAACTGCAGAACCAACTTGTTTTGGCGAAAATACTACCTTCACTTTAACGAGTCCTGAAGTAAGCCAATTGTGGAATTTTGATGATCCAGCATCAGGGATTAACAATACTTCAACAGCAGTGAATCCGACACATATTTTTACTTCTCCAGGCACTTATTCAGTAACTGTTGAAGTTACAAATGCGCAAGGAAATTCAAGTATAACGACCGTTACAGTTATTATTTCCGAAACTCCAACAGCTAACACACCTACAAATTATATGATATGTGATGATGATACAGATGGCGATAATGAAAATGGAATAGTTCAATCTTTTTTATTATCATCTAAAGATAATGAAATATTAGGGATTCAAGACTCTAATCAATATGATGTTTTTTACTATGATGATGTCAACCTCACAAACATAATTAATAAAACATTAGATTACGAAAATATAACAGCAAACACACAAACAATCTACGCTAAGATCTTTAATAAAAAAAATGATTCTTGCTTTGACACTACACAATTTGAACTTGTAATAAATACTATCCCTTCATTTGATTTAGAAAATGAAAAAGTAGTTTGTTCTAATAATTTTCCTGAAACATTTACTATAGAAAATAGTCAAGGAAATTACAATTTTTTATGGTTATTAGACAATGGAGATGTATTTGCTACTGGAGATTCTATTATATTAAACAGCAATACAAATATTCCTCAAGATGGCTTATCATTAACTGTTACTGCAACTGACAATACTACAAACTGTACCAATTCAAAATCTACACTTGTTAAAAAGTTCACTCCTATTCAATTTACCCAAAATGACATAATAATTAGTGATATTTCGAATAATAGCACTATAACTATTCAATCTCAAGACCTTAATTTTAATTCAAGTGATTATGAATATGCCATTGAGGATGCGTTCGGTAATTTAACCCCTTTTCAAAGTTCTGTTTTATTTGAGCATGTATCTCCTGGAATTAAAAAAATTCATATTAAAGATATCTATGATTGTAGTATTACTATAATTGAAGTTTCAATCGTTGGTTTTCCAAAGTTTTTAACACCAAATAATGATGGAATTAATGATACTTGGCAAATAATCGGTGCATCTGAATATTTTTACACATCAGCATTAATTAGAATTTTTGATAGATTTGGCAAAACTATTACAATACTTAAATCAAATAATGAAAGTTGGAATGGTTTATATAACGGTAAAAAACTTCCTAGCAACGACTTTTGGTTTAGTGCTGAATTAATAGATGTTAACGGAATTATTACCAAACGTAAAGGACATTTTAGTTTAATAAGAAAGTGAAATGAAATTTAAAATAGCTTACTTATTTTATTTATTACTTATCACAAATAGTTATTGTCAAAATGTAGAATTGTATAAGCAATTTGGTGGCACTATCGATTTTATAATGATTGGCAACACGCTAAACCAACAAGAAAACGGTCTGTTTTCTAATTGCATTATCAATACAGAGTCATCTACAACACTTAACTTAAACGCATCTGAAAACATCATTGCCGCTTACTTATATTGGGCAGGATCTGGCGAAGGAGATTTTGAAGTAAAATTAAATAACACTTCCATCACTCCATCTCGAACTTTTTCAGATACTCAAGACACAAACAACCGACCTTTTTTCAGTGCTTTTGCCGATGTAACTCAACAAGTAATCGCAACAGGAAACGGTACCTATACCTTATCCGAACTTGATTTAACCAATGTAATTCCAGACTACTGTGGAAACGCAACAAACTTTGCAGGATGGGCAATCATCATTGTTTATAGTGATGAAAACCTACCGCTAAATCTAATTAATATTTACGATGGATTGCAACACGTACCTACCGAATTATCAATTGTACTAGACAACCTGAACGTAATTGATAATATTGGTGCAAAAATAGGCTTTCTCGCTTGGGAAGGCGATGCTGGACTTAGCGTAAATGAATCATTACGAATCAATGGAAATCTAATTGGAAATCCACCATTAAACCCAAGCAACAATGCATTTAATGGCACAAATAGTTTTACAGGTCAAAGTGATTTATATAATATGGATTTGGACTATTATGCCATTCAAAATAATATTAATGTTGGAGATACAACAGCAACAATACAACTTACTTCAGGACAAGATTTTGTTATGATAAACACAATTGTAACAAAATTAAACAGCCAATTACCTGACGCAACCGTTACAATCAATAACTTTGAAATATCAAATTGTAATGAGCGCGAAATAACAGTAAATTATACCGTTCACAACACAAACTCTACGGCAATTTTACCGCTAAATACTTCTATAAATATTTATGGTAACACAACGCCACTTGAAAGTACATCAACAACTATAGATATTCCTTTAAATGGATTTGAAAACTTTGAAACAATTTTAAATATTCCTGAAGATTTAGAAGACTTTACACTTTTAATCAATATAGATGAAGAAAATTCGGTAATAGAACTTAATGAAAACAACAATTTAGACGCATTAACTATTCATTTTCCAAATCCGCCAACTATTCCATCAATTGATAATATAATAGAATGTAATAACGGTTTTGATTCTTCTAATTTTGACTTAAACATTCCATATTCTTTTCTAAATGATAATATTGATAACGATCTTTTAGTTGAATTTTTTGAGTCAGAAAACTTTTCAAATAGCTTAAACCCATTATTTGAATATACCAATATCAGCAATCCTCAAACAATCTATGTAAAAGCAACCGATACAAATACTGGTTGTTACAGTTCTTCAACTTTTGAAATTAGCGTTTATAATTGCCCTCCAACTATCCCTTCATTATTCACTCCTAATGGCGATGATATCAATGAAAACTTCACAATTACAGGACTTAAAAACGTTTATACAAACTACAATATTTTCATCTATAACCGTTGGGGAAACATCGTGTTTGAAGGTGATAACAATAAACCGTTTTGGAATGGAAAACTATTTAACACTAAAAAAGAAGTTCCAACAGGTGTTTATTTTTATAGTCTTTACTTAAACTATGAAAATTACAAACCTATTTCAGGTTGGGTTTATTTGTCGCGCTAAAATTACTGTACATATTTTGCAATTATTTTAAAAACATTGTTTACTTTTATCATTGCTATTGAAATTTAATGACGAAATTAGAATTATGAACAAGACTATTTATAGTATTATAACAGGATCTGGAAAATATATTCCTACTAAATGTGTTAAAAACGAAGATTTTTTATCACATGAATTTTTCGAAAGTAACGGCAAAAAAATTGATAAAAGCAATCAAGAAATAATTGCCAAGTTTGAAGAAATAACTACAATTTCAGAAAGACGCTATGTAACTGATGATTTGGTAGCTTCGGATATCGCATTTTTTGCAGCAGATGACGCTTTAAAATCATCAAACATCAATAAAGAAACCATCGATTATGTTATTGTTGCTCATAATTTTGGTGATGTTAAGGCAAATTGTAATCGTGTAGATATGATGCCAAGTTTAGCATCAAGAGTAAAATATAAATTGGGAATAGAAAATCCAAATTGTGTTGCTTATGATATTCCTTTTGGTTGTCCTGGATGGTTGCAAGGAGTAATACAAGCAGATTATTACATCAAATCTGGAGACGCAAAAAAGGTGTTAGTTATTGGTGCCGAAACACTTTCTAGAATTGTAGATCCGCACGATAGAGATAGTATGATTTATGCTGATGGTGCTGGTGCAATAATTCTTGAAGGGAAAGAAAGTAGTAAACCAATTGGAATTATTGCACACAAAACCCGTTCTGATACACTCTTGCATTCTAAAATGCTTTTTATGGGAACTTCCTACAAAAAAAATGACAGTAAAGATCTTTTTATTAAAATGAATGGAAGAAGATTGTATCAATATGCTTTAGAGAACGTGCCAGAAACAGTTAAACTTTGTATTGAAAAATCAAATATACCATTTGAAGCGTTTCAAAAAGTTCTTATTCATCAAGCAAATGGTAAAATGGATGATGCCATTTTAAAACGAATTTTTAAACTTTTTGGACACAGCGAAGTGTCAAAAGACATTATGCCAATGTCAATATCAAAATTAGGAAATTCATCTGTAGCAACAGTGCCTACTCTATATGATATGATTGTAAAAGGCGAGTTAAATCCACATAAAATAAATAAAAATGATGCCATTATTTTTGCTTCAGTAGGTGCTGGAATGAACATAAATGTAGTTGTTTATAAAGCATAAAAATGTCTAAAAACAAAGACTGCTTTACATATTTTAAAGAAAATATTGAAGAATTTACGCTACCTGACAAATTTACATTTCCTTTTTACTATAAGCCACATCCACTGTGTGTATTAGCATCAAAAGAACTACAAGAACACCTTAAAACGCAATCTGATTGGGAACATAATTTTGGTTTAGACCCAAATAAGAAAGGTGAAATAATTGGCAAAATGTTTGGCGTTTTAGTTGTACAAAATCAACAAAAAGAAATTGGTTATCTAGCTGCTTTTTCAGGAAAAATAGCGGAATCTAACCATCATCAAAAATTTGTTCCGCCAGTTTTTGATATACTTACTGACAATGGTTTTTTTAATAAAGGAATGGCTGAACTCAACCTACTTAATGAACAATTAAAAACACTTGAAGATAACGAAGATTACAAAAATTTAAAAATGCTTTTCAAAACAAAATCATTATTTGCAAACGCCGAAATTGAAGAATTTAGAGAATTAATGCGTTATGCAAAGAAAAAAAGAAAAGAGCGTAGATTGGAAGGTAAAAAAACGTTATCTGAATATGATTACAAAACACTTTGTGATGATTTAATCAAAGAGAGTTTAGCGTATCAACATCAATTAAAAATCGTTACAAAATTATGTAACAATCGGTTAAACGAAACCAAAGAAAAATTGGTTTTATTGCAAAATGAAATAGATTCTATTAAAACAAAACGCAAAAAAAAATCTGCAGCATTACAACAAAAAATATTTGAACACTATCGATTCTTAAATAGTAAAAGTGAACAAAAAGATTTAACTCAAATTTTCACAAACATACCTATAATTGCTGGTGCTGGTGAATGTGCAGCACCGAAACTACTACAATATGCTTTTAAAAATCAATTAAAACCAATTGCAATGGCCGAATTTTGGTGGGGAATGCCTCCAAAATCACAAATACGGAAACACGGTAATTTTTATCCTGCTTGTCGTGGAAAATGCGAACCAATTTTAGGGCATATGCTTAAGGGAATTGAGATGGATAAAAACCCAATGTTAATAAATCATGCTGAAGGAAAAGTGCTAGAAATTATTTTTGAAGATGATTATTTGGCAGTTGTTAACAAACCAACTGAATTTTTATCCGTTCCAGGAAAAACAATTAAAGATTCGGTTGCTACTCGTATGAAAACGCGTTTTCCTGATGCAACAGGACCACTAATTGTACATCGACTAGATATGTCAACTTCTGGTTTGTTACTTATTGCAAAATCTGAAAAAATTCATAAAAATCTACAAAGTCAGTTTATAAAACGTACTATTAAAAAACGTTATGTTGCTTTGCTTGATGGACTATTAAAAAAAAACGAAGGTTTTATTGAACTGCCTTTACGCGTAGATTTAGATAACAGACCAAGGCAATTGGTTTGTTATAAGCATGGAAAAAATTCACGCACACGATTTAAAGTCATTGAACAAAAAAACAACAAAACCAAAGTACACTTCTATCCTATTACAGGTCGTACGCATCAGTTACGTGTACATGCAGCACACAGCCTTGGTTTAAATGCACCAATTGTTGGTGATGACCTTTATGGTACTTCGTCAGATAGATTGCACCTACATGCTGAGTTTCTTGAATTTACGCATCCTATAACTGAGAAAAGAATGAGAGTTCGGGTGGATGCTGAGTTTTGATGTAAATTGTAATTTAAAACTTACTTCAGTTCTTAGTTAAAAAATATCATACGATTAATTTGGATTATTGTACGGTAAATACTGGTAAGATACTTTAAAATCTCTTGACTATATCAAATCCATGTGATATGCATACAGTTTTTGACAAAAAAAATTAATCCTAAACTTAAATGCTGTCCATTACACACTATTTTACACAAAAAATAAATATAATCCATTTAACAGTCCTATTAAATAAATTAAACGTACTTTTGCACTTTTATAATCAAGATTTGTAGGTGCGGGCGTGTCTGTGAATCATTAAACACAGTATATGTCAACATTTAAAGATTTAGGGCTTAAATCTGAAATAATTAATGCCCTAACCGATTTAGGTTACGAAAAACCTACAGAAATTCAAGAAAAAGCAATACCTCAGGTAATTGTATCAACTCAAGATTTAAAAGCTTTTGCTCAAACAGGAACAGGTAAAACTGCAGCCTTTAGTTTACCAATTTTAGAAAAAATTGATGTAAACAATAAGCAAGTACAAGCCATAATTCTATCTCCTACGCGAGAATTAGCAATTCAGATTGCAAGAAATATAGAAGAATTTTCAAAATATATGAAAGGATTTTCAGTTGCTGCCGTTTATGGTGGTGCTGATATTAATCAACAAATAAGAAAACTGAATAAAGGTGTTCAAATTGTTGTTGGAACTCCTGGAAGAACGGTTGATTTAATCAAACGTAAAAAATTAAAACTCGATAACGTACAATGGCTCGTTTTAGATGAGGCAGATGAAATGCTAAATATGGGTTTTAAAGATGAATTAGATCAAGTACTTGAAGTAACTCCAAAAAGTAAACAAACCTTATTATTTTCTGCAACATTCCCTAGAGAAGTAGATGCGATTGCGCGTAATTATATGAACAATCCGATGCAGATTGACGCGGGAAAACGTAATTCTGGAACAGATAGTGTTACACATCAATATTATGTAGTAACTGACAGAAACAGATATCCTGCTTTAAAACGTATTGCTGATATTAATCCTGATATTTACGGAATCATATTTTGTAGAACACGTAGAGAAACTAAAGAAGTTGCTGACAAATTGATTGAAGACGGATACAGTGCTGATGCTTTGCATGGAGATTTATCGCAAGCGCAACGTGATTCGGTAATGCAAAAATTCAGAAAGAAAAATTTACAATTATTAGTTGCAACTGATGTTGCTGCTCGTGGATTGGATGTAGATAATTTAACACATGTAATTAACTACAAACTACCTGACCAAATTGAATCGTACACACACCGAAGTGGTAGAACAGGTAGAGCAAATAGTACTGGTATTTCTATTGCAATTGTTTCTCCAGGCGAAAGACGTAAACTCTCTCCTATTGAAAAACGAATTGGTAAAAAATTCGAACAACAACAAGTGCCAGACGGTAAAGATATTTGTAAAAAACAATTGTTTAGTTTAATTGACAAAGTACATGATATTAAAGTAAATGATGCTGAAATTAAAGATTACTTACCATCAATATTCGAAAAATTAGAAGGACTTGATAGAGATGAATTGATTAAAAGATTTGTATCTATCGAATTTAATAGCTTTTTAAGTTATTATGAAAACTCTAAAGACTTAAACGATATTTCTAACACTAGACGCGAAAGAGACACGCGTGGAAAAAGAAGAGATGACGAAAATATGACGCGTTTCTTTATCAATATAGGAAGAAAAGACAAATTGAATCCTGCAAGATTGATTGGTTTAATAAACGAACAAGAAATAGAAAAAAATATTGAAATCGGTCAAATAGAAATATTAGACACGTTTTCTTTCTTTGAACTAGATAAAAATTTCACTCAAGAGACTATTAGTGCCTTTACTAACAATGATGTATCATTTGAAGGAAGAGGCGTTAATGTTGAAGTAACAGATAAAAAACGTGCAGGTTCTCGTGGAGGACGAAGACGTAGTAGTGGTGGCGGAAAAAATCATCGAAAAGGTGGTTCTGGAGGCGGAAGACGTAGCGAACGTAGTTTTGACAGAGATAGAGGTAATAAAGATTCAGGAGGATTTCAGAAGAAATTTGGTAGAGATAGAAGTAGTAGAGGAAAAAGACGTAGCAAAGATTAATCTAATAAAAAAACCACTAAAATTTGTATTAATTTTAGTGGTTTTTATGTTAATCAATATAGATTATAAAATAAGAGAATATTATTCAACTCTTTTTTCCATATCTAAATTTTCATAAATACTATTCAATTGTTTTTTAGCACTATCACTTGGTTTAAGTTCATATGCCTTTTCTAAATAAGGAATACATTCCTTTAGAATAGGAAACATTTTAGTTTCTTTAATTTGGTCATATTTAGTAAAATTCATTGCATTAGCATCCATTTCCTTTTGCACAGGCTCAAGCTCTTTAAGAATTAAGTTTCCTAAATTTCCATATGCTTCTGAATAATCTGGTTTTAACTCTATTGCTTTTAATAAATGCTCTTTTGCTTTTACTGCATCTATATCCATACTTAGTGTACCAACATTATAGTGTAACTCTGCATTATTAGGATCTATTTGAATTGCTTCTTCAATTTTTTCGGTATATTTAGCATTATCTCCCATTTCAAAATAAATGTTTGCCTCATTTATAATCAAATCAAAATCTTTTGGAGATGCTTTTCTTGCTTCGGAAATTGCCTCAAGAGCCTTTTCATTTTGACCTAAACCTACATAATCTAACGCCATAAATTTAACAATGCTGTTTCTTTTTGATTTAACGTGAACAACTTCAGGATTTTCAGCAATTTTCATTTTTACTTCTCTATCCATTTCTTTTTTAGAATTATAAATTCTATCTTGACCGTTAATAATACTCTTTGCTTTGTATATTGTTGATGCTCCTGAGTAATTTAAATCTTTTAATTGCTTAAAACGGTCTAATGATTTTTGATAATCTTTACCATAATACAAAAGATAAGCTGATGAATAAAGTGTTGCCGTATCACTAGGACTTAATTGATATACTTTATAAAAACCTTCGGCAGCTCTTTTATATCCTTCAGGATCTTGAGATGCTGTTGCATTATTAAATTCTTGAGTAGCTTTATCATTTATTGAAAAAATAATGTTGTTTAAAATTTCACCAACTTTTGCTGTATATTTAGTTCCACTACCATTTTTTTCTAAATTCAATAAAGTTGCAAATGAATCTGCTGCTTTTTCATTGTTTGTAGCATTTTTTCCGTCAGCATATAAAGCCATTCCTTGAACATAATAGAATTTCGCTTTAATTTTAGCATCCGCATTACCAATCAACGATTCAGCTTGTTTAATTGCTGCAAGTGCTGCTGGATAGTTTTTCTTTTTAAGTGCTTTCTCTGCAGCTTTTACTTCATTTTTTTGTGCAAATGTTGTCATCCCAATAAAAAGAGACATTGACAGTACAA
>CAMZLV010000061.1 GCA_947311835.1 uncultured Lutibacter sp.
AGATATGCGTACAACTACTACTTTTACTATTGATCCAAAAGATGCTAAAGATTTTGATGATGCATTATCATTTAAAAAATTAGAAAATGGAAATTATGAAATAGGAATACATATTGCTGATGTTTCTCACTATTTACAAGAAGATACAATTCTTGATGATGAGGCTTATGCAAGAGCAACTTCTGTATATTTAGTTGATAGAGTAGTACCAATGCTACCAGAAATTCTATCAAACAATGTATGTTCATTGCGACCAAACGAAGAAAAACTTACTTTTTCTGCCGTATTTGAAATTAACGAAAAAGCACAAATTATTGATCAATGGTTTGGACGAACAGTTATTTATTCAGATGCACGATTTGCGTATGAAGAAGCACAATATTTGATTGAAAATAGAAATTCTACTACTATTCCTTCTGAAATTTCACTAACAGTAAAATCATATCAAGTTGCACCAGAAATCGTTGATGCAACACTTAAACTTGATGATTTATCAAAATTATTACGTAAAAAACGCATGCAACAAGGCGCTATTACTTTTGATAGAACTGAAGTTAGATTTAGTCTTGATGAAGAAGCAAATCCTACAGGAGTTTATTTTAAAGAATCAAAAGATGCAAATAAACTTATTGAAGAATTTATGTTATTAGCCAATAAAAAAGTAGCAGAATTTATTGGATTTAATCAAGGAAAAGCAACTAATAAAACTTTTATTTATAGAATACACGATGAACCAAAAAGTGACAAATTACACGCTTTACAAGGTATTGTTAGTAAATTTGGTTATAAAATTAGTACTGAAAACAGACAAGAAATTTCATCATCATTAAATAAATTATTAGCAGACGTACAAGGAAAAGGTGAATCTAATATGATTGAAACACTTGCTATCCGAACTATGAGTAAAGCAATTTATACTACTCAAAATATTGGACATTATGGATTAGCATTTGATTACTACAGTCATTTTACTTCGCCAATAAGACGTTATCCTGATGTGATGACACATCGATTACTGCAACATTATTTAGATGGTGGAAAATCACCAAAAGCAGCGATATATGAAGAAAAATGTAAGCATTCATCAGAACGTGAGCAGTTAGCAGCAAAAGCAGAACGTGATTCTATCAAATATATGCAAGTTAAGTATATGCAACAACATAAAGATGAAGAATTTAGAGGCGTAATATCTGGAGTTACAGAATGGGGAATTTATGTTGAAATAATCAGCAATAAATGTGAGGGAATGGTACGAATACGCGATATAAAAGACGATTATTATATTTATGATGAAAGTCAAGTTGCAATTGTAGGTCAATCAACTAATAACGTGATTCAACTTGGTGATGAAGTAACCGTAAAAGTAAAACATACCGATTTAGAACGTAAACATCTTGATTTTACTTTAATTTCTGATGAATAATTAATATTAGCACGATTATTGATGTTATAGAACAGAATCATAAAAACATTTATAATGAAAAAAATAGTAGCATTCTTTTTATTAATAACAACTATCGGTTTTTCACAAGAAACCATTAAAAAAGATTTAGGAAATTTTGATGAAATCAAACTATTTAATGGTTTACGTGTTATTTTACAAAAATCATCAACAAACAGTATTGAAATTACTGGATATAAAGCAGATGAAGTAGTTATCAAAAACGTAAATGGAAGGTTAAAAATTTCTATGCGTTTTCCTAAAACTTTTAATGCTAAAGATGTAGATAAAATTATTCTTAATTATACCAATAATCTTTCTGTAATTGATGTAAATGAAGGCGCATCAGTAGAATCTGATGCTGTTATAAAACAACATCAAATCGATTTAAAAACACAAGAAGGTGCTGTTATAGATTTAACTTTAGATGTTGAATTTTTAGAAATAAAAACTGTTACAGGTGGAAATATAATGGTAGAAGGTAAAGCAACCAATCAAACTATTGAAGCAACTACAGGAGGTTTATATGACGCGTATGATTTAAAAACTGATAATACTACCGTTTTAGCAGCTTCAGGAGCTGAAGTAGAAGTAACAGTAGCTAAGCATTTAGATGCACGTGTACGTTTTGGTGGAAGTATTTTTTATAAAGGAAAACCGACTCATATCAAAAAGAAAAAAATTATTGGAGGTACAATTGTATATAAAGATTAATTATTTTATATCTTTGTAATCTAAATACATTTAAAATGATAGCACAAAGTATATTTTTAGGAATGATTGGAGGACCTCAAGTAGTTATTATAGTTGTGGTTATATTGTTACTTTTTGGAGGTAAAAAAATACCTGAATTAATGAGAGGATTAGGTAGCGGTATCAAAGAATTTAAAGATGCATCAAAAGAAGATGTAAAAGAAGAAGACTCAAAGAAATAGTTTATTTTTTAAATAAAACACATAAAAAAATCCTGCTAATTTTAGCAGGATTTTTTAGTTTAAGTATTTATATTAAGAATCTTTTGACTTCGATTTACTCTTCGTTTTAGCAGAAGATTCATTAATTTTGTTTGCAGCAACCAAACTTGTAACCATATCATTAAGCATGCTACTTGCTGCATTTGGGTTATTTGGCAATAATATTAAATTAGAATTAGTATCACTACCAATAGATTGTAAGGTATCATAATGTTGTGTAATTACAATTAATGCTGATGCTTCTTGAGAGTTAATACCTGCTCTATTAAGTACATCAACACTTTCTTCTAAACCTCTTGCAATTTCACGTCTTTGGTCTGCTATCCCTTTACCTTGTAAACGCTTGCTTTCTGCTTCTGCTTTTGCTCTTTCTACAATCAAAATACGTTGTGCATCTCCTTCGTGTTGTGCTGCAACTTTTTCACGCTCAGCAGCATTAATACGGTTCATTGCAATTTTAACATTCTCATCAGGATCAATATCAGTTACCAATGCTTTTACAATATCGTAACCATAATTAAGCATAGCATCCTTCAATTCTCGTTGAATAGCAAGTGCTATTTCTTCTTTTTTTACAAATACATCATCTAATATCATTTTAGGCACTTCGGCACGTACAACATCAAAAATAAAGGCTGTAATTTGTTCATGCGGATTTTGTAATTTATAAAACGCATTATACACATGATCTCTTTGAATTTGAAACTGTACCGAAATCTTAAGATGTACAAATACATCATCTCTAGTTTTTGTTTCTACAATTACATCTAACTGTTGAATACGTAAACTAACACGACCAACAACACGATCTATAAATGGAATTTTAAAATTAAATCCTGCTCCATAATCTTTGGTAAATTTTCCAAGACGTTCAACAACAGCAATTGTTTGTTGCTTTACAATAAAAAATCCTGATGCAACAATAAAAAGGAATATAACAATAATTGGTAGGTAATTAAACATAGTTTTATTTTTTGGTTTATGAATTTATGTAAAAATACAAAAACTAAATGATTTATACGATTTTATTATCTAATTACTATATGTATCTTTACACATATTTTAACATCATGAAAAAAGTAGGTTTTAGCATCTTAGCAATCGTAATTTTATTAATAACAATTTACATATCAGGAATTTACTATATTACCTACAGTAAAGGATTTAGAGCAGGAGAGTTGATAAAATTTAGCAATAAAGGATTACTTTTTAAAACTTGGGAAGGTCAAATTAGCCAAGGCGTTTCGGAAGCACAAGTTTTTAAATTTTCTGTTGAAGATAGGGAAGAGGAGGTTATTCAAAAATTAATTGACTACCAAGGTAAAGACGTTAAACTAACTTATAAAGAAAGATTTGGTACCTTTCCTTGGTTGGGAGATACCAAATATTTCATTATTGAAGTTTCAAAAACCGAGTAATATTACAAGGTTTCTATTGCTTTTTTCAAACGTTTTAAAGTTTCTTCTTTTCCTATTAATTCGGAAATTTTAAACAAATCAGGACCACTCATTGCACCTACTAATGCTATTCTAAAAGGAGGCATAATTTTTCCAAAACCTAATTCATTAGTAGTTATCCACTCTTTAACGTTTGTTTCTATATTAGTTGCTGTAAATTCTTCTATTTTAACGATAACTTCAGTTAACTGAGTCATTAAAGCATTTGTATCTTCTTTCCATTTTTTCTTTACTGCTTTTGAATCATATTCAGTAGGTGTAACAAATAAAAATTTGCTTAATTCCCAAAAATCACTGACAAAAGTTGCACGTTCTTTTATTAAATTGATTGTTTTAATTACATAAGGCAATTCTATATTATTTGTATCGTCATTCATTTTTTCTTTCAATAGTGGAAGAAACAATTCTGCTAATTCTTCATTATTTTTTTGTTGTAAATAATGTTGTTGATACCATTTTGTTTTATCAGGATCAAAACGTGCTCCTGATTTATGTACCCTTTTTAAATCAAATGTTTCTACTAATTCTTCTAATGAAAATAATTCTTGTTCTGTTCCAGGATTCCATCCTAAAAATGCTAAAAAATTAAGTACTGTTTCAGGAAAATATCCATCTTCTTTATAACCTCTAGAAACTTCATTTGTTTTTTCGTTTGTATAAGCCAATGGAAAAACAGGAAACCCTAATTTATCACCATCACGTTTACTTAATTTACCTTTTCCTGTTGGTTTTAAAATCAATGGTAAGTGTGCAAATTCTGGTGCTTCCCAACCAAATGCTCTATATAATAATACGTGCAATGCCATTGATGGTAACCATTCTTCACCTCTTATAACATGACTTATTTCCATCAAATGATCATCTACAATATTGGCTAAATGGTATGTTGGCATTCCATCAGATTTGAAAAGAATTTTATCATCTAAGATGTTTGTATCAATAGTTATTTTACCTCTAATGATATCATTCATTTCTAGTTTTTCATCTTGTGGCGATTTAAATCGAATTACATATTTTTCACCATTTTCGATACGTTTTTTAACTTCATCAGCACTTAGTACTAATGAATTTACTAAGCGTCCTTTTTCACGATTATGCCAATTATAAATAAAGGTTTTACCTTTTTCTTCGTGATTTTTACGCTCACTATCTAATGCTTCTGTAGTATCAAACGCATAATATGCATTTCCTGAATCAATAAGTTTTTGAATGTATTTTTTATAAATATCTTTTCTTTCTGACTGACGATATGGACCAAATTTTTCATTTTTATTAATAGTCTCGTTTGGTGCTATTCCTAACCAATTAAGCGAGTCTTTTATGTATTGTTCTGCGTTTGCTACATACCTCGTTTGGTCAGTGTCTTCAATACGTAGAACAAATGTACCGTTAAGTTTTTTGGCAAATAAATAGTTATAAAGGGCTGTTCTTACACCTCCAATATGTAATGGTCCTGTTGGACTTGGTGCAAAGCGAACTCGTACATTATTCATATAAAATTGTTAAAAATTGATTGCAAAGATAGTATTTGCCGTTGAAAATAGTATTTTTATCGATTAATAATATGAACAACTTTCAAAACATACAGAACAAATTACAGCAATTCGTTAAAAAATACTATACTAACGAACTCATAAAAGGATTGATTCTTTTCTTTTCTTTTGGTCTTTTATATTTAATATTTACTCTTTTAGTTGAATATTTCTTATGGTTACAACCTTTATCTAGAACAATACTTTTTTCGTTATTTATTATTGTTGAATTCTCCCTTTTTATTAAACTTATTGCACTACCTATTTTTAAGTTAATTGGTTTACAAGATGGGATCTCTTTAAAAGACGCTTCACAAATTATCGGTTTACATTTCCCTGAAGTTGATGATAAATTACTTAATATTTTACAGTTAAATGAAAACGTTCAACAATCTGAATTACTCATAGCGAGTATTGAACAAAAATCTAAATTTCTTAAACCGATACCTTTTAAAAATGCGGTTAACTTTTCAAATAATAAAAAATATTTAAAATATTTATTTATCCCTTTTGCTATTTGGTTACTTACTTTTTTCACTGGAAATTCCACCATTTTTTCTGATAGTTATGAGCGTGTTACTCATTTTAATACTGCTTATGAACCTCCTGCGCCTTTTAAATTCCACATTTTCAATGAAAACCTAAATGTTATTCAAGGCGAAACTTTAAAACTCAATATTGAAACCATTGGTAATTTAATTCCAGAAAATGCTTTTATTAATTTTGATAATTCAAGTAAATATCTAAAAAACAATGGTTTATCTTCTTTTGAATATGTTTTTTCTACGGTTACTTCTGATATCGAATTTTATTTTACTGCCAATAAGGTAGTTTCAAAAAAATATGTAATTCATGTTATTCCAGCGCCAATAATTACTGATTTTACAATGGATTTACATTATCCATCTTATATGAATAAATCTGTTGAGACTATTAAAAATACTGGTAATACTATTATTCCCGAAGGTACTGTTATCAATTGGAAAATAATCACTAAAAATGTTAATTCAGTTTATTTCATTTCTTTAGATACATTAACATTCAATCAAAAAGCGTCTGATAATTTTTACTTCAAAAAAAGAATATATAATAATCTTGAATATCAAATAACGACATCTAATAACGAATTAGCCAATTACGAAAGTCTAGGTTTTTCTATTGAAGTTATAAAGGACCAATTTCCTACTATAAATGTCACTTCAGATATTGATTCTATATCACACGGTACAGTACAGTTTGCTGGTCAATTAACAGATGATCATGGACTCAGTTCCTTGCATTTAATCTACTATGATATAAATAATAAAAAGGATATTCACACGCACAATATACCTATTAATAATTCTAGTTTTGAAGAGTTCTACCTTCTTTTTCCTGATGGTATCTCATTAACAGAAGGTGTCGATTATGAAATGTTTTTTGAATTATCTGATAATGATATTTTAAATGGCTACAAAAAAGTAAAAAGTAAAAAGTTTTCTTATTACAAAAAAACAAAAAATCAGGTTGAAAAACTTTTATTAGAAGAGCAAAAAACTTCTATAAAAGATATTAAACAAACTATTGATAACTCTAAACATTTAAAAGAAGATTTTCAAAATCTACAAAAGAATTTACAAAACAAGTCTTCTATGAATTGGAATGACCAAAAGAAATTAAAATCCTTTTTAAAACGTCAAGAAGATTATCAACAATTGATGCAATCACAAACTCAGAAAATTCAAAAAACGCTATCTGACAAATTAAACATAGAAAACAAATCATTAAATGACCACAAAAAAGACTTACAAGAACGCCTTAAAGAGGCTTTAGAATTACAAAAGCAAGACAAATTATTAGAAGAATTAAATAAATTAGCAGAAAAATTAAACAAAGAAGAACTTACCGAAAAATTAAAACAACTCACCGAAAAAAACAAACAAAACGACAAAAGTTTAGAACGAATTTTGGAGCTTACCAAACGATTTTATATTGAACAAAAGACCACTCAATTACAAAAAGATCTTGAAAAATTAGCTAACAAACAAGAAGAACTGTCCGATAAAAAAGATAATACTTTTGATAAACAAAAAGAGTTAAACAGCGAATTTAATAAATTAAAAGAAGAGTTGGACTTGTTAAAAAAAGATAATCAGGATTTAAAACATCCTATGAATTTACCTAAATTATCTAACGAAAAAAAAGAAGTTGATTCTCAACAAGAACAAGCAACTGATAAATTAGAAAAGTCAGATTCCCCTAACTCTGAAACCAATCTAAAAGCAGCCTCCAAAAATCAAAAATCTGCCGCAAAAGCACTTAAAAAGATGAGTCAAAAAATGCAATCTTCTTTGGACGCTATGGGCGGAGGAGGAGAATCAATGGATGAAGATATAGAAGCGTTACGCTCTATTCTTGAAAATCTTCTTGAATTTTCTTTTCAAGAAGAAGATCTTATGAAATCCTTTTCTTCTATTGATACATCACACCCAATTTTTTCCAAAAACCTTAAAAAACAACATACCCTACAAGAATATTTTGAGCACATTGATGATAGTTTATATACTTTAGCAATGCGTCAACCTAAAATTAGTTCAAAGATTTTCAAAGACATCGCTAATGTCCATTATCATATTGATGAAGCTCTTACCCATTTAACGGATAACCAATATCTAACTGGAGTTTCAGATCAACAATTTGTTTTAACAGCTACTAATAATCTTGCTTTTTTATTAAGTAATATATTAAATGCTATGCAAAATGCTACTCCAAGTCCAGGAAAAGGTAAAGGTGATAAAAAAGGAAATTCGTTTAGTCTACCTGATATTATTCAAAAACAAGAGGATATTATGGAGCAAATGAAACAAGGAATGAAACAAGGATCCAAACAAGGCGATAAGAAAGGAGATAAGCAAGGTGATTCTAATCCGCAACAAGGTCAACAAGGTGAAAGCGAACAAATGAATGGTCAACTTTTTGAAATTTTCAAGCAACAGTCTCAATTAAGAAACCAACTTGAAGATTTATTAAGTAAATCAAATACAAAGCAAGGTTCTGGTTTAGGAAATAAAGCACTTAAGCAAATGGAAGAATTGGAACAAGAGATGCTTCAAAAAGGACTTACTAATGATGTAATCGAAAAAATTAATTTACTCAAACACCAACTTTTAAAACTTAAAGACGCCCAAAAAAAACAAGGTCAAAAACAAGAAAGACAATCACAAACAAACACACAATCATTCGACCAACAACATATTAAGCAAATAAAGTTTAAAAAATTAAGATACAATCAAAATGAGATATTAAACAGACAATCATTACCTTTGCGCGGAATTTATAAAAAGAAAGTACAAGATTATTTTAAACTAAATGATTCAATTAAATAACCAAATAGATTTTACTTTTATAGAACAGCAAAAGGTTTTATCTTGGATTTCTTCTGTAATTATCGAAGAAGGTTTTACTGAAGGTGAAATAAATTATATTTTTTGTTCTGATGAATATCTTTTAGATATCAATCTTAAGCATCTTAATCACGATACTTATACAGATGTCATAAGTTTTGACTATAGTCTTAATAAACTAATTTCTGGAGATATTTATATTTCCATCGAAAGAGTAGAGGATAATGCCCAAATCTTTAATGTGAGTTTCCAAAACGAACTTCTTAGAGTTATGATACACGGTATTCTTCATTATTGTGGTTATAAAGATAAAACAGATCAAGATAGGAAAACTATGCGTTCTAAAGAGGATTATTATCTTTCTAAATTATAATCACATTTATTGTTCCACGTGAAACAATTAGATGAATTATAACATTTTTAATATTTAAACTAGTTCCACGTGGAACAATATTATGAGTATATATACTACTAATTACGATGTTATTGTTGTTGGAGGCGGACATGCTGGAAGCGAAGCTGCCGCTGCTGCTGCTAACTTGGGCGCACATACCTTGTTAATAACTATGAGTTTGCAAAACATTGCACAAATGAGTTGTAATCCTGCTATGGGCGGAATTGCAAAAGGTCAAATTGTTCGTGAAATTGACGCTTTAGGAGGTTATAGTGCTATTATCACAGATAAAACTGCTATACAGTTTAAGATGCTTAATAAATCAAAAGGACCTGCAATGTGGAGTCCGAGAGCACAAAGTGATAGAATGCGTTTCGCAGAAGCGTGGCGCAATCAATTGGAATCTGTCGATAATTTAGATATGTTTCAAGATTCTGTTAATGGTTTGCTGTTTGATAATGATACTATAGTTGGTGTTAAAACCGCATTAGGAATTGAAATAAAGTCAAAAACTGTCATTGTAACTGCTGGAACTTTTTTAAATGGTTTAATACATATTGGAGATAAAACTTTTGGTGGAGGAAGAGCAGGCGAACGAGCTTCAACAGGTATAACAGAAGACCTAGTTAAATTAGGTTTCGAGTCAGGAAGAATGAAAACAGGTACACCTCCAAGAGTTGATGCTAGATCATTAGATTTTTCTAAAATGATAGAACAGCCAGGAGATTCTGTTCCGATGAAATTTTCTTATTTACAATCTATAAAACCACTAACTGAACAGCGATCTTGTTATATGACGCATACTTCTTTAGAAGTACACGAACTTTTACGAAAAGGTTTTGAAAGGTCGCCAATGTTTAATGGTAGAATTAAAAGTACAGGTCCTCGTTATTGCCCTTCTATTGAGGATAAAATAGATCGTTTTGCTTCAAAGGACAGACATCAATTGTTTATTGAACCTGAAGGATGGAATACGAATGAAATTTATGTTAATGGTTTTTCCACTTCTTTACCTGATGATATTCAAGATATGGCTTTACGTAAATGTGCAGGTTTTGAAAATGTAAAGTTTTTAAGATATGGATATGCAATTGAATACGATTATTTTCCTCCAACTCAATTAATGCATACTTTAGAAACCAAACGTATTAAAAATTTATTTTTTGCAGGTCAAATAAATGGAACTACTGGATATGAAGAAGCTGCTTCCCAAGGTTTAATGGCAGGAATTAATGCTGCTCATAAGGTACAAAATAAAGACCCTTTTATTTTACAGCGTGATGAAGCATATATTGGCGTTTTAATTGATGATTTAATTACCAAAGGTACAGAAGAACCATACAGAATGTTTACTTCACGTGCCGAATACAGAACTTTATTACGACAAGATAATGCAGATTTACGTTTAACTCCAAAAGGCTATGAAATAGGTTTAGCATCAAAAGAACGTTTAGACAGAGTTGTCGAAAAGAAACAAAAAACAGATTTGTTTATTCAGTTTTTAAAAGATTTGAGTATTAAACCTGAAGAAATTAATCCTATTTTAGAAGAAAATAATACTGCTATAATTAAGCAACAAATGAAAATATTTAGAATTGCTTCTCGTCCTCAAATTAATTTTATCGATTTACAACGATTGCCTCAAATAAGTGATTTTATCAAACTAAATAATATAGATGCTGAGGTAATTGAACAGACAGAAATACATGTTAAATATGCAGGATATCTCGCTAAAGAAAAAAATAATGCAGATAAATTAAACCGTCTTGAAAATGTTAAGATACCTTTAGACTTTGATTATTATAAATTAAAATCAATATCAATAGAGGCTAAACAGAAATTAACAAAAATTCAACCCAAAACAATTGCGCAAGCAAGTCGAATTAGTGGTGTTTCTCCAAGTGATGTTTCTGTACTATTAGTTTATATGGGAAGATAGCGTTCCACGTGGAACGAAAAACCTGTAATTTAATAAATTTCTATATGATTGAAATTACAAAATCACCGATTAACAAGACACTTTTAAAACCTTTTTTAGTGTGTAAAGATTATACAGTATCTAATAAAAAATTTAATATTGTCATAGATTCATCTACAGACTTATTAATAACAGCTCCAAGACCTAAAAATGAAAATCTTGGTTCGTATTATGAAAGTGATGATTATATTTCTCACACCGATTCTAAACAATCTTTAATTGACAATATTTATCAATTTGTAAAACGATATACTATTCATAAAAAAGTAAAGTTAATTCAAAGTTTTATTTTTTCTAATTCAAGTATCAAAACAGTTTTAGATGTTGGTTGTGGAACAGGTGATTTTTTATTGGCTTGTAAAAAAAACGGATTTCAGGTTTGTGGAGTAGAACCAAATGAAAAGGCAAAATCTTTTACCAAAACAAAATTAAATCAATCTAAAGAAACGAATGCTACTATTTATTCTTCTTTGGAAGGTATTGGTATGAAACAACAATTTGATTGCATTACATTGTGGCATGTTCTTGAGCATGTTCCTGATTTAAATCAATATGTAAGTCATCTAAAAAAACTTCTAAAACCAAACGGAATTTTAATTATTGCAGTCCCAAATTACAAAAGTTATGATGCTAAATATTATGGAGTGTATTGGGCAGCTTTTGATGTGCCTCGCCATCTTTGGCATTTTTCAAAAAAATCCATTTCTCAACTTTTTGAAAAACATGAAATGAACGTTATAAAAACAATTCCTATGCTTTTTGATTCTTTTTATGTTTCTCTTTTAAGTGAAAAACACAAAACTGGAAAAATGAATTATTTTAAAGCTTTTTATATTGGTTTACTATCAAATCGTAATGGAAAACGTACAAAGGAGTATTCGTCTCATATTTATATTATAAAAAAACATTAAAACGTTTTTTTAGATGGTTATTTTTAATAATTTTATCTCATATAACAAAACACACCTTAATATAGATTACAACTCGTTAAAACACCTCTAAAATCAATCATTATTAATAAACAATATTTATGATTTAATTTTTAATATAGACAATAGTTATTATTAAATAAAAAATCGAGAATTTTAATTCAACAGTTAATTTCGTTATCTTCGCAAATTCAAAAAAACAATTATAAAAATCAATAACAATGAAAAAATTAGGATTAGTATTCGCTTCAGTATTATTATTTGCATCATGTACACAATCAAAAAT
>CAMZLV010000062.1 GCA_947311835.1 uncultured Lutibacter sp.
CCTTCTCTACCAAGAGTTGTTGTATTGTCGCTATTACCTCCTAAAAAACCTTGTGTTATAACAAGTTTTGATGTGTCAATTTCTGCTTTTATAACTGTTTCTGTTGCTCTCCAATCTACTTTTGCTTCTCTATAATAAGCATCTGTTTTAATTAATTTCCGCACATCTATCCATTGGTTTTCAAAACCTATTTTGGTTAAATATGCACTTACTATTTTAGTCGATAATAGTTCACCAAAACTTACAATTTGATCATAAATATAATTGTAGTCTTTTGAGTTGTTTTTGACTAAAAAACCGCTTAATTGTGCAAAAATCAGTTCAAAATTTATGAAAATATCGTTTTTTACATCTAAATCAAGGTTTTTTATAATTTCTAAATGAAAGTTTTTTACTGTTAAAATAGCGTGAGAAATAGTTGGCTTATTATAATAGTATGCATCTACTATGTTTTCAAAAGCATTGGTCATTTTTCCCATAGCTGAAAGCACAACAAGCGTATCTTTAACACCTTCATGTTCCAACACTCGCGCTAAGTTTTTTACACCATTTGCGTCTTTTACTGACGCTCCTCCAAATTTGAATATTTTCACTACTTATTGATTATTTTGAATGTATTTTTTTAAACCTTCTTCGTCCATTTGTACGGTTTCCCAATCTGATAAAATTTTTGCACCTGATTTAATGTAAAAATTACGCGCAGGAGTATTCCAATCAAGCACAACCCATTCTACTCTTCTTACCTTTTCTTTATAGGCTTGTTTTAATACAGCATCATATAAAGCACTTCCTATATTTTGTTTGCGCATATTGTTTTTTACAATCAAATCTTCTAAATGGATGGTTTTACCTTTCCAAGTAGAATATCTATAATAAAACAGCGCCATTCCTACAATTTCATAATTCGTTTCAGCAACTAATACTTGAAATAAAGGTTGGTTTCCAAAACCATCTCGTTCAATATCTTCAACAGTTACAACAACTGCTTCTGGTTCTTTTTCAAATACTGCTAATTCTTTAATTAAAGTTAAAATGGCGTTAGCATCTTCTTTTTTGGCTTTTCTGATTGAGAAATTCATAGTAATAAAATGATTTAGAAATTAAATTTTTACGATATTTGCTTATAAATTGTTATAAAACACAAAATGACACACAAACACGTAACTCTTGGAGAATTTATTATTAGTAATCAAAAACATTTTAAATACTCTTCTGGAGAATTATCGCGATTGATTAATTCAATTCGTTTAGCCGCAAAAGTAGTAAATCATGAGGTAAATAAAGCAGGCTTAGTTGATATTTTAGGTGCAGCAGGAGAAACAAACATTCAAGGCGAAGCACAACAAAAATTAGATGTCTATGCTAATGATGTTTTTATGCAAACGATGACTGACCGTCAAATTGTTTGTGGAGTAGCGAGTGAAGAAGAAGATGATTTTATTTCTATTAAAAGTGGCGATGGTGGTTATAACAACAAATATGTAGTGCTTATAGACCCTTTAGATGGATCTTCAAATGTAGATGTTAATGTATCGGTTGGAACTATTTTTTCTATTTATAGAAGAGTGTCGCCAATAGGTTCACCAGTTCAAATAGAAGATTTTTTACAAAAAGGAACCGAACAAGTTGCTGCTGGATATATTGTATACGGTACATCCACAATGCTTGTTTTTACTACAGGACATGGTGTAAATGGTTTTACATTAAACCCTGCAATAGGAACATTTTATTTATCGCATCCTAAAATGCAATTTCCTGAAGATGGCAATATTTATTCTATAAATGAAGGGAATTATGTGCATTTTCCACAAGGTGTTAAAGATTATCTAAAATACTGCCAACAAGAAGAAGGTAATAGACCTTATACTGCTCGTTATATCGGCTCTTTAGTTTCTGACTTCCATCGTAATATGATTAAAGGAGGAATTTATATTTATCCAACGAGTTCAAAGGCACCAAAAGGTAAATTGCGTTTGTTGTACGAGTGCAATCCTATGGCATATCTTACCGAACAAGCAGGAGGTTATGCCTCTGATGGTTATAAAAGAATAATGGAAATAAAACCTACAAAACTACACCAACGTGTTCCGTTTTTTTGCGGAAGTAAAAATATGGTAGATGATGCTAAAGGTTTTATGGCTAAGTATCCTGATGAAGCTAATTATTAATTTAAATTTTATTCGTAAAAAAAGTAAATTTACTTCTCTTTGATGCAATCTATTTTTCTAATATAGAATCGTTATAAAAAACATCAATAGCTTTATAAGAATAATCAATTTTTAAGTATGGATATAGTATTGTACCTTTGAGCAACAAATTTTGTTTAATCTAATTATAAAAAAATATAAAATTATGGCTTTTGAATTACCAAAACTAGGATATGCATATGACGCTTTAGAGCCTCATATTGACGCAAAAACGATGGAAATACACCATACAAAACACCATCAAGGGTATACTACTAAATTGAATAACGCAATTGAAGGTACTGACCTTGACGGAAAATCTATCGAAGAAATACTCGGAAATCTTGATATGAGTAACGGTGCTGTAAGAAATAATGGAGGAGGTTTTTATAACCATTCATTGTTTTGGTCAGTTATGAATCCTGAAGGAAAAGGACGTTTATCAGGAGAATTAAAAGATGCTATTGAGGCAGAATTTGGTTCTGTTGATGCGTTTAAAGATGCTTTTGCTAAAGCAGCAGCGACACAGTTTGGTTCAGGTTGGGCTTGGCTTTGTGTACATAAAGGAGGTAAAGTATCTGTTTGTTCTACTGCTAATCAAGACAATCCTTTAATGCCTAATATTAATTGTGGAGGAACTCCTATTTTGGGGTTAGATGTTTGGGAGCATGCATATTATTTAAATTACCAAAACCGTAGACCTGACTATATTCAAGCATTTTTTAATGTTATCAACTGGAATGAAGTTGAAAAACGTTATGCTGAATCAAAGTAAATAACAACAATTATATCACTAAAAAAACCTCAGAATATAACTATTCTGAGGTTTTTTTAGTGGTTACCATTACTTAGTTGAAATTATATTTCAACATCAAAAACAGTCTTTTATTTGTATTGTTTGCGCTGATTGTTTTAAAATCTATTGTAAACCAAACAGTATTGTGTCTTTTCAGACAACGGTGTCTTTTAATTTAAATAATAAATATATCCGATCTGTAAGGCTAAATTCCAATCATTATATTTATTATTGGCTGATGGGTCAGTTGCATTCAGTCCGTCAATCCAATTTGAATAATAGTATTGCCATTTTGATTCAACGAAAACATCTGAATATTCTCCTAATTTTTTACGCATTCCAATACTTGCCGTTACTGAAAATGTAAAGTCCGCCTCATCACTTACGGTTCCAGGTACTGCCCATTTCGAATACAACACACTTTGATCTGTTTTCCAATCACCTAAATCAGAATATAATGAAGGTTTGTAGAAATTTCCTAAAACACCTAAAGATACATAAGGAGAATATTTCATGTCAGGATCTCTTCTTGAACCAAAATCATCTATGTTCCTAAAATGAAACTCTAACTGCGTCCCAATATTAATTACACTCGCCTTACCATGCATTGCACGTAATTTATCTGCTTCTATTGTAGTTCTACTTGGATCTACATATTTTCCGAAATGGTCTAATTTTGCGCTAAAATATGAAAATTCGTTACGTAATCTAAA
>CAMZLV010000063.1 GCA_947311835.1 uncultured Lutibacter sp.
AATCATAAGCATAAATTTAGTTAAATATTTGATTATCAATACTTAAATATACTAATTTTATGCTTTTTTACCTAATAAAAAATACTTTTTCTTAGGTCGAACTCAGGTTTGTAATATGTATCAATAAGAGGTTGTCTAAAAAGTGTCATTCTGAATGAAATGAAGAATTTTTAAAAGTGAATCTAAATGGACTAAAAATCAAAGAGAACGAGCAAAAATATTATTTGAAAATTATCCAGATATAAAGTTGTCTTATGAACTGTCACAAAAACTATCATGGATTTATGAAAATACTGACAACAAAACGTATGCCTTATCTAGATTAGCGAAATGGCATGAACAAGTAAGGCAAGTTAATTTTAAAACCTTTAATACAATATCGAAGACTATAGAACTCAATTATAGAGATATTTTAAACTATTTTGATAATAGAAGTACTAATGCATCTGCGGAGTCTTTTAATGCTAAAATAAAAGGTTTTAGAACTCAATTAAAAGGTGTAAGAAATGTAGATTTCTTTATGTTTAGGTTACAAAAATTATTCGCCTAAAGACAAAAATCCCACAAGTTTTGTACTTGATCCTAATTTTCTTTTCAATAGCGAATTGAAGATGAGAAAAGTTGCCTAAAATCAAATAAAAAACCGTTTCATTACAATCAATTATGTAATAAAACGGTAATTAAAAAAATAGAAAATAAATAGACTCGTTATCTATTCATAGACATTAAAAATTCTTTATTATCAAGTGTAGATTTGATTCGGTCACTTAAAAATTCCATCGCTTCTATAGGATTCATATCAGCAAGATATTTACGTAAAACCCACATTCTTTGTAGTGTTTGGTCATCAAGTAATAAATCGTCTCTACGTGTACTAGATTTAACTAAGTCAACTGCAGGGAAAATTCTACGGTTAGCAATATTTCTATCCAATTGTAACTCCATATTACCTGTACCTTTAAATTCTTCAAAAATAACTTCATCCATTTTAGATCCAGTATCGGTAAGTGCAGTAGCAATTATTGTTAATGAACCACCTCCTTCAATATTACGTGCAGCACCAAAAAAACGTTTTGGTTTGTGTAATGCGTTTGCGTCTATACCTCCTGATAAAATTTTACCAGAAGCAGGAGCAACGGTATTATAAGCTCTTGCAAGACGTGTAATTGAATCTAAAAGAATAACGACGTCATGACCACATTCTACCAATCTTTTTGCTTTTTCAAGCACAATATTGGCAACACGTACATGCTTATCAGCAGGTTCATCAAAAGTAGAAGCTACTACTTCTCCTTTAACATTACGTTGCATATCTGTTACCTCTTCAGGTCGTTCATCAATCAATAAAATAATTTGATAAACTTCAGGATGGTTGGTCGAAATGGCATTAGCAATATCTTTTAATAAAATTGTTTTACCAGTTTTTGGTTGCGAAACAATCATTCCACGTTGTCCTTTTCCTATTGGAGAAAAAATATCAATAATACGTGTAGATGTATTTCTTTTCATTTCCAAATTTAATTTTTCATCTGGAAACAGTGGTTTTAAATGTTCAAAAGCAACTCTATCTCTAACTACATTTGGGTTTAAACCATTAATTTTTGAAACTCTAATTAAAGGAAAATATTTTTCTCCCTCTTTTGGAGGTCTTACATTCCCTTTTACAGTGTCACCTGTTTTTAAACCAAATAATTTTATTTGCGATTGAGATACATAAATATCATCAGGTGATGAAAGATAATTGTAGTCAGATGATCTTAAGAATCCATAACCGTCAGGCATCATTTCTAAAACGCCTTCACTTTCAATAATACCATCAAATTCATAATCAGGATCACGATAGCGGTTACTATTGGTGTTTCCGTTTTTTTTATGCTGTTTATGATCTTTTTGTTGGTTTTTTTGTTTAGAATGATCTGGTTTTTTAGGAGTGTGATTATGTTCAGGCTTTTTAGCGGTTTCTTTATCAGTAGAACTGCTAGGCTTTTCTTTCTGATTTTTAGCAACCTTTTCTTTTTTAGAAGGAGCATCAACTTTGTTGTTTGGCGCTACTTTTTCCTTTGCTTTAGAAACAGTTTTTGTTTTATGGTTCTCTTTTTGTTCCTGTTTGTGTTCAACCTTTTTTGTTTTGTTTTCAACTTTAGGTTTGTTTTCTGTAGTATTTTGAGGTTTAGCAATGCGCTTTCTCTTTGGCTTTTCTACAGTTTTTTTTGGAGGGTTTGTGTTAACAGGATTTGATGCTTGGTAGTCTAAGATATGGTATACTAAGTCTAATTTTTTTAATTGACTAACCTTTTTAAGTTTTAGATCTTTAGCAATCTGTTGTAATTCTACAAGGGATTTTTCCTTGAGTTGTGAAATTTCAAACATTATGTATGATTATGATTAATAAATCTATCTATTTAGAATAATAAATAAAGTAATTTTGATTTGTGATTAAATTGCAGTACTGCAATACCTCTATAAGAAGAGGTTGCAAATATATAAAATAAAATTGATATTATTGTTTTTATGATGTAAAAAATAATATATCTTTGCAATCGTCTTAAAAAAGTAAAATGATTCAAAGAATTCAAACAGTATATTTATTGCTAGCAGTTGTTATATCTGCTGTAATATCTCAAATATTTAATTTGTGGGAGTATGCTGATGGTACAATTTTTTATGTAAAGGATGCGTTGACTTCTAATCATTTTTTGATTAAGATGATACCTATTTTATTTGGTGTATCAGCAACTTTATCATTTATTGCAATTTTTATATTCAAAAATAGAAAATTGCAATTTGTTTTAGGACGAATTAATATTTTGGTAAACCTTTTTTTATTAGGATTACTGTTGTATCAATCACTAAATTTATCTGGAGAAACAATTGTTTCAAAGAAAGGTATTGGGTTAGTACTTCCAATTATTGTTGTTTTATTGTTAGTCATGGCAAATAAAGCAATAAAAAAAGATGAAGACCTTGTAAAATCTGTTGATAGACTGCGGTAATACTGATATATTTGTATATTTAGTGCTTAAAACCATTCGCTTTGTCGAGTGGTTTTTTTTTTGTAAATTTATCTTTACTTAACGGTTTAGTATGATTAAAAATCACGGTTTACCGTTACGCATAATAACGCTGTAAATAGATATCTTTGGAATGGGAAAATTGAAGAAAATTAAAGTACATATAGCAGATGATCATCGCGTACTAATTGATGGTATTGTGGCTGTACTTAATAATGAAAAAGATATCGATGTTGTTGGTAGTTCGCTAAATGGAAACCAAGTTTTAGAATGGTATACTACCAACACGTCTGATGTTTTGATACTTGATATCAATATGCCTGATATTGATGGTATTGCTGTTATAAAAGAATTTAACAAAAGAGATTTTAAACCTAAAATAATTATTTTATCAAGTTATGATGAAATGAAATTAATTAAAGAGGTTGTTAAAATTGGTGCTAAAGGTTTTTTAGCCAAAAACTGTACAGGAGACCAAATAATTGAAGCGATAAAAACTGTTTGTGCTGGTAATCATTACTTTAGTGAAAGTATTCAGCGTAAAATTACGATGTCATTTTCTGAAAGTGAAGTTAATGAAAATAAGTCACTTCCAAAACCACTTACTGATAGAGAGCAAGAGGTTTTAGTTCTTATAGCAAAAGAGTATAACACAAGAGAGATTTCTGAATCGCTATTTATAAGTGTTAATACTGTAGAAACTCACCGAAAAAATTTAATGAAAAAATTGCAAGTTAAAAATGTTGTTGGACTTGCCCTTTATGCTCATAAAAATAACCTCATATAATTGTATGAAAAAAACATCCTTCTTAGTTTTTATATTACTATTTAATTTGCATCTCTTTTCTCAAGATAAATCAAAGGTTGAATTTGACTCAATTTTTACTAGAATTGAACAAAAGTTTAATTCTAAAGACTTTGAGAAGGCTCAAAATTTATTAAATCAAGTTAATTTAGTTTCTAAAAATGAAAAACAACAATTGATAACTGATTTTTGGCAGTCAAAAATATTTATTGAAAATGGTAATGATGAAAAAGCCTTAAAAACACTTTTACATGGCTTTACGAAACTTAAAATTCATAATCCTACTAATTTATATACGCTCTATGCTAAAGAAATTGGTAAAATATTCGGGAGAGCAAAAAATTATGATAAAGCATTAAACTATTTTAATCTTGCATTGCAAAATTCATTTGTCAGTAAAGATTCGATAAATATTAGTAGTTCTTATTTTAATTTAGGAAGTACGTATCAGATGAAAAATAATTTAGATTCAGCATCTTATTTTTATGCGAATGTAATTAAATTTCATCCAAAAAAAATCAAAGAAAAAGAGATTGTTGCTACAACTTATATTAATTTGATGTCATTGGCTGTTAGAGATAATAAATTTAAAGATGCCAATGAATATGGAGAGGAAGCGTTACAAATTTATACTGTAAAAAACGACACGATTAAAATTGCTGGAACGTTAAACAATCTTGGAGGGATAAGTATGTATAAAAATGATTTAGAAAAATCAAATGAATATAGCTTTAGAGCAATTGAATTGCTGAAAAACAAAAACAGTTTAAAGGCAAAAGAGATTAAATTTTATGCTTTAGATAATATTTCTCAAGTGTATTATTTACAAGGAAATTATAAAGAGGCTTATACTTATTTATATGATTCTGCTGAAATTAGAAGTCAAATACTTAATGATAATCTGAAGAGTAAGGTTACAGAAATAGAAGCAAAGTACAATTTAGCAAAAGAAGGAGAGCGTACAAAAATAGAAGAAAACAAACGTCAGAGAGCAGAATTTTGGTTATACATTTTGGTTTTTGCCTCTACAATGCTACTTGTAGTTTTATGGATTTTATACAGGAATTTTAAATTTAAGAGAAGAAACTTAGAATTAGAACATGCGCAAGATGCAATGACAGCACAGCAAAAAATTGGGCAAATAAAAAACGAAACTCAAGCAGAAATATTGAATGCTACAATTGATGCCAAAGAGGTTGAAAGGAAGCATATTGCAGAGATTTTACACGATAGTGTGAGTACGTTACTATCATCTGCTAATTTGCACTTATATGCTGTAAAAAGTAAGTTTAAGAATCAAGAAGTGCCAGAAGAAATAATCAAAACCGAAAAAATTATTAGCGAAGCGGCTGATAAAATTAGAAACCTGTCGCACAAGTTAATTTCACCAGTTTTGTTAAAATTTGGTTTAAAATTTTCTATTGAAGATTTGTGTGAAAAGTACGCTAATTCGCAGTTAGAATTTGATTGTGATTGTAAAAATATAAATCGCTATCAGCAAAATTTCGAAATAAAAATTCATAACATCATTGACGAACTAATTAATAATATTTTAAAACATAGCAAAGCAACTAAAGTTTTGGTTACTGCAGAAGAAAGCGAAGGTTTTTTTAAAATAAGTATTCAAGACAATGGTGTAGGATTTGTGGTTAGTGAAATCCATAAAAAATTGAGTCTTGGCTTGAGTCAAATAGAAACTAGAATAAAAGTGATGAATGGAGAGTTTACTATAGATTCATCAAAAGAAAAAGGGACACACATTTTTATGCGTATCCCAATATCTGATAAAAAATAAAATTATTATTGTTTTATTAATCGCATAGAACCTTGAGAGTTATCACTTTTTATTGTTATATAATAAACTCCTGAGGCTAAATCGCTAATAGATAAATCTTTTGTGTATTGTATATTTGAAACATCAAAAGTTTTTAAAAGACGTCCATTTGTGTCATAAATATCAAGCGTATTTAATTCTGTTAGTGTAGTTTTTTGAAGTGTTATAATTCCTTTGGTTGGATTAGGATATATACTAACGCCTTCAAGCATTTGGTCAAATTTACTAACAGAAAGAGTTCCTGTACAATTGTAGAGCATAATTTCATCAATAAACCAACCAAGATTTCCATTACATCCATCAGATCCCATTTCCCATCTAAATTGAATTGTAGAATTTGATGTTAATCTTAATTGAGATAAATCTATGGTGCTTTGTCCCCAACTGCCTACTAAAGACCCTTCATCAGTTCCTGTAAATGCATCTTCACCTGCAAGAGGGTTATCATTTCCGTCAGTAACAGTTTTTAGAGTATTGTTGTATGGGTTTGTTGTAAAAGTATAAGGCAGAATTAATCCCCAAGCAGAGCCGTTTAGACTAAATTTTATGTTTCCACCATCCCAATCTGCTTCAGTTGCTATATAATGATTAAAACTCAACTCAAATGTACCTCCTGTATAGTCAGGAATTGTGATAACAGGACTTTCAAGCCTTATAATACCATTCTCTAAATCAGTATTGCAATCTCCTATTATTGGGTCAGCCCCAAAAATACCATTTCCTGCTCTTCCGTTTGGTAGAGAATTTGTAATAGTCCAATCTCTAGGCTCCCAAGTAGATGTGTTTTCAGGAAGTTGTGTAACTGTCCAATCTCCCATACCAGACTCCCAATCTTCAAAAAATATTGGAGTGTTGGTTGCTGAACTACATAAAGGGTCGGTTGCTGCTAGTAAAGGTTGGTAGTTACATGCGTCTGGATTTATTCTTAATTCTACCGCTAAAATTGTTTTAGATACTTCAGCAACATCACTTGCTGTGATTAATTCACCAGTTAAACCAGCAGGAGTGTTTGTTGTTGATAGCCCTTGAAGATTTATTCCAATTAAATCATTAGAAGATGCCTCTAAAGCGTCTGCTAAAGAATTAAAATCACTAGTTTGTGTTAGGTAAGTACTTTGTGCTCGCCAAAATATATGTGCCGCTTTTGTAAACCCAATAGCGTTAATTGTTTGTCCGTTATATGTCCCGCCATCTACAAGTAATGCATAAGCATGGTTTGGTACACCAGAATTAGTGTGTACGCCTCCAGAATCACCATCACCACAAGCGTATTGACTGTCTGTAACTTTTCCTGGATCACCATTACATGTAGGATCCCACATATCTCGAATAGTACCGCCAAATGCACTCGCGTCTTCACCCATTCTCCATCTTTGCGAACTTCCACATCCAGTGCGTAATGAAAGGTCTTCTCCAACATCTTCATAATTGTTTATTAAATCTATTGTTTCTCCCCAAATATCAGAAAAAGATTCATTCATTGCTCCTGCTTGGTATTGATATATCAATCCGCTTGTATATTGCGTGTAAGCATGTCCCCATTCGTGAGCAATCACATCGTCAGAGGCCGTACCTGTACAGTAATTTACAGTAGATCCATTCCAGTTGGCGTTTGGGCAATTTATAGCAGGATTATTGTTTATAGTTTTCATTTGCGCATCTGCATTATCAAATGAAATAAACCCAAAGGCATTTTTAAAAAAATAGTAGGCATGACCAGAAACCTCAACTTCGTTTTGCTGCCATTGGTCTAACGTTCCGGGAAACGCATCACCTTCTTGCCAAATAATATTAGAAGTGTTTCCTTCGTATATTATTCTGTCCAAAGCATGAGCTATACCAGTAAATTGCTCAACAATATTTCCATTATGAGCATCAATATATAAAAACTCTCTTACATCAGCATTGTTTCTTATTTCTACTTCGTATACAAGATAATTACCTCCATTATACCCTTGCGCTAATCCTTTTTGAAATATATAAAGCGTATTGCTAAATATTTGAAGTGGTTTTCCTGAGTTATTGATATTTTGATTCTCAATTGTTTCCAGTGCTATTTGATTTGCATCATTTGGTGTTAGTGTTGGAGTTGAGTTTAATTTTATTGA
>CAMZLV010000064.1 GCA_947311835.1 uncultured Lutibacter sp.
ATTGCTCTTTTTGGTGCTTGTTGAAATTCACCATCGTCTATTGGAATGTACTCAATAATATTAACCTTACAAGGTACGTATTTACAAAATTTGACTAAGGCGTCAATATCGGTTCTTGTATCATTAATTCCACTCCACACAATGTATTCATAAGTAATCATTCGTTCGGTTTTTTCATACCAATATTCTAATGATTCTCTTAAATCATCTAACGGAAATTTTTCGTTAAACGGCATTATTTTAGTCCGAATTTCATCTATTGCGGAGTGTAGCGATACTGCAAGGTTAAATTTAACCTCATCGTCTGCCATTTTTTTTATCATTTTAGGTATTCCTGAGGTAGAAAGTGTAATCCTTTTTGGTGACATTCCTAAACCTTCTGGTGATGTGATTTTTTCAATTGATTTAAGTACGTTATTATAATTCATTAAAGGCTCACCCATTCCCATAAAAACAATATTGGTCAATTTACGATTGTGATAAAGCAAACTTTCTTGATTAATTGCTGCTACTTGGTCATAAATTTCATCTGGATTTAAATTTCGCATTCGTTTTAAGCGCGCAGTTGCACAAAACTTACAATCAAGACTGCATCCTACTTGACTTGACACACATGCTGTAGTACGATTATCGGTTGGAATCAAAACCGATTCAACCATCAATTTATCGTGTAATCTAATGGCGTTTTTAATGGTTCCGTCTTTACTTCGTTGCATTTCATCAACCTCAATATGATTGATTACAAAGTTTTCTTCAAGCATTTTTCTAGTTTCTTTTGATATATTTGTCATCTCATCAAAAGAATAGGAAACTTTGCTCCACAGCCATTCATATACTTGATTTCCTCTAAATGCTTTATCACCATTTTTAACAAAAAAATCTCGTAATTGTTCTTTGCTTAGTGAACGAATGTCTTTTTTATTTTCCAAAATTTATGTTTTATTAAAACTAAAAAAAACTGACCTATTTTCGTTATATAGTGCCAGTTTTTATTGTTTTCTATTTTATTAATTAAAAAAATTATAGTATCAACATCGCATCTCCATATGAATAAAAACGATATCTTTCTTTAACAGCCTCTTCATAAGCTTCTAGTAAAAAATCGTGTCCTGCAAATGCTGATGTCGTCATCATTAAGGTAGATTTTGGTATATGAAAATTTGTTATCATACTATTAGCTATAGAAAAATCATGTGGAGGAAAAAGGAATTTATTTGTCCATCCTTCAAACTCATTTAATCTTCCATTTGATGAAACTGCGCTTTCTAAAGTACGCATAGTTGTAGTTCCTACAGCACAAATTCTTCTTTTATTATCCAATGCATTATTCACTAATTTTGCTGATGCACTAGGAATATTTATTTCTTCGGAATCCATTTTATGTTTTGATAAATCTTCTACCTCAACTGAATTGAAAGTCCCTAATCCAACATGCAAAGTAATTTTAGCAAAATCAACTCCTTTTATCTCTAATCGTTTTAGTAAATGTTTAGAAAAATGTAAACCAGCAGTTGGTGCTGCTACAGAGCCTTCGTGTTTTGCATAAATAGTTTGATAGCGTTCTTTATCTAAAGGTTCTACTGGTCTATCTATAAACTTAGGTAACGGTGTTTGACCTTGTTTCTTTAATTTTTTTCTAAATTCCTCGTATGAACCGTCATATAAAAAACGAAGCGTACGACCTCTTGAGGTTGTATTGTCTATAACTTCGGCAACTAAACTTCCGTCTTCACCAAAAAATAATTTATTCCCAATTCTTATTTTTCGTGCTGGATCAACTAAAACATCCCATAAACGTTGTTCTTCATTTAATTCTCTTAATAAAAACACTTCTATTTTTGCACCTGTCTTTTCTTTTTCGCCAAATAAACGTGCTGGAAAAACTTTTGAATCATTCATTACAAGTAAATCACCTTCATCAAAATAATTAATTAGGTCTTTAAATGTTTTATGCTCAATTGTTTGCTCTTTTCTATTTAAAACCATTAAGCGTGATTCGTCACGGTGTTCTGCAGGATATTTTGCTAATAACTCTTCAGGTAATTCAAAACCAAATTTTGATAATTTCATATATTATAGTGTTTATTAAAGTGTGCAAATATACGATATCGAAATAGGCGTTGTCAAGTGTTTTGACTAAAACTTTTATTTTGTAAGTTTTTGAAGGTCAGTCCAAAAATCAGGATAAGATTTTGAAACCACATTTGCATCTTCTATTTCTAATGAGGTTTTTAAAAGTAATGGAGCAAATGCCATTGCCATTCTATGGTCATTATAGGTCTTAACTAACACTCCGTTTTTTATTGTTGCTGTAGATTGTAAATGCAAACTTTCATCCGTAATTCTGACTTTTGCTCCAAATTTTTGCAATTCTGTTTGCAAGGCTACTAATCTATCTGTTTCTTTTATTTTTAATGTATGTAATCCTGATAATCCACAAGAAATATTCAATCCAAAACAAGTAACGGCAATAGTTTGCGCTATATCTGGAGCGTTTTTCAAATCAAATGTTAGGTGTTTTGAAACAGGTATATTATACTTTTTTAAAGTGATACTATTTTTATCAAAAATCGTTTTTACGCCTAATTTTTGATAAATAGTTGCCAAAACACTATCACCTTGTAAACTGTTTTTTTTGTATGATTTTAAAGTGATTTCTGCATTATTACTCAACGCAACTAAACTGTAATAATAAGAAGCCGAACTCCAATCAGACTCAACGGTTACGGTTAAGTCATCAATCGCTTTTTTTGGTTTGATAGTAATGGTATTTTCTATCCAATTATTTTCAATATTGAGTTGAGATAGTAAACTTAAAGTCATTTTTATATATGGAATTGAAGTTACTTTTCCTTCAAATTCAATTTGCAAACCGTTTTCAAGACTTGATGCAATTAATAATAATGCTGAAATGTATTGACTACTTACATTTCCGTTGATTTTTACTTTATTTTTTATTATTTTTTTTCCTGTTATTTTTATTGGAGGAAAACCATCATTTTCAATATATTTAATATCTGCGCCTAAGGACTGTAAGGCTTCAACTAATATTTTTATTGGTCGTTCTTTCATACGTTGAGAACCTGTAAGTACAGTTTCTCTTCCTTCAGCAATTGAAAAATATGCTGTTAGAAACCGCATTGCAGTTCCTGCATGATGTACATCTATAATTTGAGATTCTGAAGACAGTGCAGTTTTCATAACAGCCGTATCATCTGATTCACCCAAATTTTTAATAGTTAAATTTTGATAAAACTGCTGTAAAATTAACAAACGATTTGATTCGCTTTTTGAACCTGTTATTTTAATGGTTCCTTTTAATGGATTTGTATATTTTGCTAATTCTAAATTCAAAATTATTTTTTTATAAATTTATAATATATGGTCATTAATACTCCGTATATTAATGACATTACACCAATTCGTTTGATAAATAATTGCCATTTTCCTTCAATAAAATAAGCGTTTTTTAATCCTTCTACTCCATCGAATTGAAAAAATCCCATAACGGTTTTAATTAAAAATACTACGATAAAAAATACTATTGTAAATCGTATTAAAAGTGTAACAAATGATGCGTTTTTATAATGGTTCATTTTTGAATATGTTTATTTATAATTATTTTTTATGAGTGAAAATCCTACAAGACAAAATCCTCAACTGCGCTTGAAATGACTTATAATTTAACAGTTTATTTTAATTTCTCATTATTATGGTGTCTGTCGTGATCGCGTTTGGTTTTATAATCCATTTTTTTATCAAAAGCAGTTTGCAAATCAATTCCTGTTTGATTTGCCAAGCAAAGCACTACAAACACAACATCTGCTAGTTCCTCTCCTAAGTCTTTGTTTTTATCACTTTCTTTCTCGCTTTGCTCTCCATATCGCCTTGCTATTATACGTGCTACTTCGCCTACTTCTTCAGTTAATTGCGCCATATTAGTAAGTTCGTTAAAATAGCGAACTCCATGCTCTTTAATCCAAGTATCTACTTGCTGTTGTGCGTTGCTGATATTCATTAAAAATGGTTTTAAATATTTTTTCAAAGATATAACATCTAAGTTTAGTAAATTTCTTAACTTTAAAAAAAATATCTTTAATTAAATGATTTTAAAAGTAAACTTTAATAACTGGAATTTAGATTTATTTCCTACAATTATAATTTTAATACTTGTTCCTTTAACATTGTATTTCTCCTTTTGGCTATTTATAACAGGTATTATTGGAGCAAAAAGAATGTTAAATAGCAGAAAATGGAATCATACAATAGGAAAAATAATTAAGACTGAAATCTTATTTAAGAAATTTGGAGGAGGAGACAGTTCTGTAAGTTTTAAATTCGTTCTCCTAAAAACATATAGCTATACTGTTAAAAACAAAGAATATGAATCTAACCAAACATTCGCCTCTGATTCTTTATATCAAAAAGAGTTCAAATCAATTGATAAATTTCCTAATCGATATGCAAATTTAAAACAGAGCGGTAATTATATTGAAATAGAAAAAGAACAAAAAAATGCAGTTGGTAAACCTATTACCGTTTACTATAATCCTATTAATCCTCAAAAGGCTTGTTTGAACAATACATTTAATAAAGAAATTTTACTTCCTGTTTTTATGGGATTATTGTTTGGTTCTGGATTAACTTTTTTGGTTTATTATTTCTTAAAGCCTATTTTTCGATAGTTATTTGAGATAAAAACTATCCCAAAATCTTCAAAAACAACTCTCTTGGAATCTCCTCAGCGCCCAAACTCGCTAAATGAGGATTGTATACTTGACAATCTATAATATTATAATTGTAGTTTTTAACCAAACTTATAAATGCTACTTTTGAAGCATTGCTAACCTTACTAAACATGCTTTCTCCACAAAAAATAGCATTAATTTCTAATCCATACAAACCGCCAACTAACTTATATTTGCCATCTTGAGCGGAATCAAAAGGTTGCCATACCTCAACCGACTTTGCAATTCCTAATTTGTGTAATTTTATATAAGCCGTTTTCATTTCATCGGTAATCCAAGTACCTGTTTCGCCTTGCGCTTGTCTATTAATTGTTTTACAGTTATTAATTACCTCTTCAAAGGCTTGGTTGTAGGTTACTTTAAATATCCCTTTTCTTAAAATTTGACGCATACTTTTAGTTATTTTCAAATTATCAGGAAACAAAACCATTCTTGGATTTGGGCTATACCAAACGATTGGCTCTCCATCAGAATACCAAGGGAAAATGCCGCTTTTATATGCCAACAATAACCTTTCGGCTGATAAATCTCCTCCAACAGCAAGCATTCCGTATTGATTGGCTTCTGTTACTGATGGGAATTCAATTTTATTGGAAAGTATATGCATCTTACAAAAATAAAAAATCGTACACCAAAGGCATACGATTTTTAAAATATTTTTTGTTCTTGACTGTATTCAAACAGACATAGAAGCGATTGTATTAGAACGGTAAATCGTCTGGTTCACTATCAGAAACATCCGTTGCTTTAATTTGCTCTAAAGGAGGTAATTCAGTGTTTTGAGGTGCTGCAGTTTGTAAATTTTCTATTCTCCAACCTTGAATTGAGTTAAAATATTTTGCAACTCCTTCAGGGTTTATCCACTCTCTTCCTCTTAAATTAATTGAAATTTTTACATCTTGTCCAACTTGATAATTGTTTAACAAATCACATTTATCTTGTACAAATTCTACCATTAACATTTGAGGGTATTGCTCATTAGTAGTGATTACCACTTCTCTTTTTCTAAAACCACTAGCACCAAATGTTTGCTCGTCGTTAATCAATTTAATTTTTCCTGTTACTTCCATTATTAGTATTTAATTAGTTCATTAAAAGCACTTTCCAAGCACTTAAAACATCTTTTTTCTTTAAAAATTCTTGTGCAAATGTATGCTTTTCTTCCGATTTTATTCCTATAAAATGTGCATGCTCTTTAGCAAACTTATTAACATCTTGTTGATTTGGCAATACATCTACATTTCCTAACATTCCAAGGTCATTTCCTGTAAGAACGCTACTGTTTTTTATTTCTGATGGAATAGTATCTACACCTATTCCCAATGATGATAATGGTTTAGGCACTTCAAACATTCCTTTATTTGCTCTTGAATACCAACTTCCTCCCATTCGTGAAACCAAATCTATTTTGTGTTGGTCAATGGCTCCATTTTCATCTAAAATAGTTTTATTTATATGCATTTTTACTACTTCGCAAATAATTAAATTTCCTGCACCTCCTTCTGCTCCTAATGCTACAACTTCAGTAACCTTACATTCAATCTGAACTGGTGATTCCGCCACTCTAAAAGGCTTTACTTCATCTGATTTTAACATTGTTAAACCTGATTTTTCAAACTCATTTACACCTTCTCCATATTCAGTACTTGATAGTGACATCTGCTGTACAATAGCATAATTTACAACATTTATTACCACTTCTTTAGTAGCCTTTGCGTTGATTAAGGTGTGTTTTATAGTATTATCGCGCACTCTTCTTGCTGGAGAAAATATCAATATTGGCGGATTGGCGCTAAACACATTAAAAAAACTAAATGGCGATAAGTTTGGATTGCCTTTATCATCTATTGTACTTGCAAACGCAATTGGTCTTGGCGCTACTGAGCCTAATAAATAACCGTGCAATTTTGCGGTTGGAATTGTTTTTGGGTCTATTGTAATCATGGTTCAAAAATAAAGAATCTAATCTAAAGATAATATGAAAATGATTTTTTAGTTATATCAGCAGATAAATTTTATATTTGTGTGATGCCTTTATTTAAAAATTCACAAACTACTCGTTGGTTAGCAATCTTTGCTTCCTTTATCATTGTTGTTCTAATTCTTTGGAATACCTATTCGTTTTTTCAAAAATTTAAAACTGAAGAACGCCTTAAAATGGAAATTTTAGGTAAAGCATACAAACGCTTTGCCAATATCGATATTGATACTGATGTGAGTTTTGAAAATTACATTATCCAAAGTAATAATTCTATACCAATGATTATTACTGATAAAAATAACCAAATTACCTTCTGGAATAATATTGATGTAAATGATACAATTGCACAGTACAAATTATTAAACACTAAAGATAGGCGATACTTAACGAATCAGTTAAAAATCATGAAATCTCAAAACGCACAAATTGATGTGAGTTATAGTGTTGGCAATACAACTATTGAGCAATATATTAATTATCGTGATTCGGATTTATTAACCAAATTAAAATACTATCCTATTTCATTTTTACTCATTTTACTTTTGTTTTCAAGTGTAATTTACTTGTTTTTTAAAACCAATAAAATTGCTGAACAAAATAAATTATGGACTGGAATGGCAAAAGAAACAGCACATCAAATCGGCACTCCATTGTCTTCTTTACTTGGCTGGATTGAGTTACTACGTGCTGATAATGTAGATGAAAGTATGGTGAGTGAAATTGAAAAGGACGTTACTCGTTTAAACGTAATTGCTGAACGGTTTTCTAAAATCGGCTCAATTCCTGTATTAAAAAAACACAATATTGTAATTGAAACCAAAAAAGCTTTTGAGTATTTAGAATCACGTAGTTCAAAACAAGTTTCTTTTAAATTTGAAAGTAAAAAAAATGAATTTTACACGCAATTAAACTTACAGTTATACGGTTGGGTGATTGAAAATTTAGTGAAAAACGCGATTGATTCTATGAAAGGAAAAGGCGAAATTAATATTAAAATAACCGAAAATCTAAAAAATATCATTGTTTTGGTTACGGATACTGGAAAAGGGATTCCTAAAAATATGCAACAAAAAATATTTTCTCCAGGATTTACAACCAAAAAGCGCGGTTGGGGACTTGGACTCTCGCTCTCTAGACGTATAATTGAAGACTATCATAAAGGTAAAATCAGAGTCCAAAAATCAGAACTTAATAAAGGCACTACGTTTTGTGTGAGTTTGAAAAAAATATAAATTTTTTAAAACATTACATATTCTCTCCAATAGCCTTCGCAATCTGTTCAAAATCTTCTTGAACTAAAGAAACCTTTTGGTTAAATTGTATATCAGCCATTGCGTTTAACGGAATTAAATGCACATGTACATGAGGAACTTCTAATCCAATTACTGACATACCAATTCGTTTGCATGAAATCGTTTTTTCTAAAGCAATTGCAACTTTTCTAGAAAATTGCATCAAACCGTTGTACGTTTCTTCATCCAAATCAAAAAGTTTATTAACTTCCTTTTTTGGCACAACTAAAGTATGTCCTTTCGCATTCGGATTTACATCCAAAAAAGCGATAAAATCAGAGTTTTCAGCAACTTTATAACATGGAATTTCTCCCTTAATTATTTTGGTAAATATTGAAGCCATACTATCGTGATATTTCCATTATTTCAAATTTCATAATACCATTTGGCACTTTTATCTCTGCTATATCTCCAACTTTTTTACCTAACAATCCTTTACCAATTGGCGAATTTACTGACAATTTAAATTTAGATATATCTGACTCAGAATCAGCAACCAACGTATAAGTAAACTCCATTTTATTGGCTGTATTTCTGATTTTCACTTTCGATAAGACCAAAACCTTAGACGTATCTAATTGAGAATCATCCAAAATACGTGCATTGGCAAATACATTTTTTAATTTTGCTATTTTAAATTCTAACAAAGATTGCTCCTCTTTTGCTGCGTGATATTCTGCATTTTCACTCAAATCTCCTTTATCACGAGCATCACTTATTTCTTGAGTAACTCTTGGACGTTCTACGTGCTCAAGAAACTCTAATTCTTCTTTTAATTTTTTAAATCCTTCTGGTGTGTAATATGATATTTCACTCATAACGCTTCATTTTATTAAACAAAAAATCTCAAAACCGACTTTGCAGTATGAGATATATACAAATATACAAAATATTTGTAAATTGGACACGTTTTAAACAAACATCTTAACTCTATAAAATGAAAAAACTACTTTTAGCATTCGCTATTTTACTGATTTTAAGTTGCGAAAGCGACCGAACAAATCAATATTGTGATATTATAAATAATCAAACTATAAACCTCAGCAATCCAGAATTTATTAACTTACAAGTTCCTGCAGGTTGGGCGTATGCAAATGGCGGTCCAAAAGGAATTATTTTATACAATTATAGCAGTACATTTAAAGCTTTTAGTCGCGAATGCCCTCAATTAGATTGCACAAGTCAAATGACAGTTGTCAATGATATTAAACTAACTTGCCCTTGTGATAATAGTGAATACAGCATTTTAGACGGCTCTCCTCAAACTGCTGGTGTATCTAAATCTGTTTGTGAATTTAAAGTTACACAAGTAAGTAGCGCTGTTTTAAATGTTACTAATTATTAGGTTTTTTTTCATTTTAGATATGTATTTTTGCACACAAATAGATACTGATGAAAAATTATTTTTCTTCCGATTTTAAATTAGGCGTTTTAGGAGGAGGTCAATTAGGTAAAATGCTGTTGACTGAAACTCAAAAATACGATATTTACACAGTAATTTTAGATAGTTCTAAAGATGCTCCTTGTGCACAAATTTGTAATGAATTTCACTTAGGAAACCTTATGAATTATGATGACGTATACAATTTCGGGAAACAAGTTGATGTACTTACTATTGAAATTGAGCATGTAAATGTAGAGGCTCTTGAAAGTCTTGAAAAAGAAGGTGTAAAAGTATATCCATCATCTAAAACCTTGAAAATCATTCAAAATAAAGGTGTTCAAAAACAGTTTTTTGTAGCAAATAATATTCCAACTGCTTCATTTAAACGTTATAAATCTACTTCAGAAATAAAAGAAACAACTGTTCCTTTTGTATGGAAATCAACACAATTTGGTTATGATGGAAACGGTGTTAAAATGATAAAATCTGTTGAAGATTTAAAAGATTTGCCAAATGTTGAATGCATTATTGAAGAATTAATTCCGTTTAAAAATGAATTGGCTGTTATTGTTGCAAGAAATAGTGATGGTGACGTAAAGACTTATCCTGTTGTAGAAATGGAATTTCATCCAGAAGCAAATCAAGTAGAATACGTACTTTGTCCTGCAAGAATTGATACAGAAATCGCCGAAAAAGCCCAAAAAGTTGCTTTGCAAGTTGCTGATGCTTTTAAACATGTAGGCTTATTGGCTGTTGAATTATTTTTAACAAATGACAATCAAATTATTGTAAATGAAGTTGCACCAAGAACACATAATAGTGGACATCATACTATTGAAACCTCATACACAAGCCAGTTTGAACAACATTTACGCGCTGTTTTAAACTTGCCTTTAGGTAATACAGACAATAAAGTTGCTGGAATTATGGTAAATTTGGTTGGCGAAGAAGGTTTTAAAGGAAATGTTATTTACAAAAACATTGAAAAAATAATGCAAATTGATGGTGTAACGCCACATATTTATGGTAAAAAACAAACACGTCCTTTTCGAAAAATGGGACATGTAACTATTGTAAATAAAGACTTAAACAAGGCTCGTGAAACAGCAGAAATTGTTAAAAAAACGATTAGAGTAATCAGTAAATAAAAAGATATGACAAAAGTAGGAATCATTATGGGAAGCAATTCAGACCTTCCAATTATGCAAGACGCTATAACTATATTAAAAGGTTTTGAAATTGAAACCGAAGTAGATATTGTTTCGGCACATCGCACACCAGAAAAACTATTTGATTATGCAAAAAACGCTCACAAAAGAGGATTTTCTGTAATAATTGCAGGCGCAGGAGGTGCAGCGCATCTTCCAGGAATGGTTGCTGCTATGAGTCCACTTCCAGTAATTGGCGTTCCTGTAAAATCTAGAAACTCAATAGATGGTTGGGATTCGGTACTTTCAATATTACAAATGCCTTCAGGAGTTCCTGTTGCTACAGTTGCTCTTGATGGCGCAACAAACGCAGGAATTTTAGCAGCACAAATTATTGGTGCTTCTGACAAATCGATTCTTGATAAAATTGTATCCTATAAAGAAAATTTAAAATTAAAAGTCAATAAAGCATCCGAAGAAATTAAAAAATAACACCTTATAGTATATCGCATTTTTTAATCAATTTTACCAAATACAGAAACTTACCTTACAATATCAATACAATAAAAAATATGAATCCGTTACTAAAATCTTTTGACACAGCACCTTTTTCACAACTAAAAAACGAACATTTTAAACCTGCAATAATCGTAGGAATTAAAGATGCTAAAAAAGATGTTAATTGCATTGTAACTTCTATTGAAAAACCTACATTTCAAAACGTAGTAGAAGCCTTAGAGTTTAGCGGTATGCAACTTAGTAGAGTTTCAAGTATTTTTTTTAATTTAAATTCGGCAGAAACAAACGAAGAAATTCAAAAAATAGCACAAGAAATTTCTCCTTTATTATCAGAATTTTCAAATGATATTAGATTAAATAAACAACTTTTTAAAAAAGTAAAAACAATATACGATCAAAAAGAAAAGTTAAATTTAACGTCTGAACAAACTACATTACTTGACAATCAATACAAAATGTTTGTTAGAAATGGAGCGAATCTTACAGATAATGAAAAAGAAGAACTAAGAGAAATTGATACAAAATTAGCACAACTATCTTTAAAATTTGGAGAAAATGTATTAGCCGAAACCAATGCATATGAACTACACATTACTGATGAAAATCAATTAAAAGGATTGCCAGAAGGCGCAAAAGAAGCCGCCAAATTGATTGCAGAACAGAACGATAAAAAAGGATGGATTTTTACACTTGATTATCCAAGTTACATCCCTTTTATGACCTATATTGAAGATCGTAGTTTGAGAAAAAAAATGGCGTTGGAGTTCGGTGCAAGAGCCTTTAAAAAGAACGAGTTTGATAATCAAGAAGTAGTATTGGAAATTGTAAAATTACGTTTTGAACGTGCTAATTTATTGGGATACAAGACACACGCTGATTTTGTTTTAGAAGAGCGAATGGCTGAAAACCCTCAAAAAGTAATGACTTTTTTAAACGATTTACTCACAAAGGCAAAACCTGCAGCAATGCGCGAATTTGAACAACTATCAAATTTTGCTAAAAAGGATGGAATTGACACTTTTCAAAAATGGGATAGTGCCTATTATTCAGAAAAATTAAAAAAACAATTATTCAATTTAGATGAAGAACAGTTAAAACCCTATTTTAAACTTGAAAACATATTAAAGGGCGTTTTTACCATTGCAAACAAATTGTACGACTTAAATTTTGAAGAAATTAATACGATTGATAAATATCATAAAGATGTAACTACGTACAAGGTTACAGACAATGGCGCCAATTTTATTGCTTATTTCTACGCTGATTTCTTCCCAAGAAAAGGAAAAAGAAACGGCGCTTGGATGACTTCCTATAAAAGTCAATGGAGAAAAGATGGAGAAAATTCGCGTCCACATATATCTATTGTATGCAATTTCACCAAACCAACCGACACCAAACCCTCTTTATTGACATTTAATGAAGTTACAACTCTTTTTCACGAATTTGGACATGCATTACACGGCTTGCTAGCAAACACAACCTATCCAAGTTTATCAGGAACGAGTGTTCGTTGGGATTTTGTAGAACTCCCAAGTCAAGTATTAGAAAATTGGTGTTATGAAAAAGAAGCCTTAGATTTATTTGCTCGACACTATGAAACTGGAGAATCTATTCCTATAGAGTTGGTTCAAAAAATTAAAGAATCTTCTAATTTCTTAGAAGGAATGACAACAATGCGTCAATTAAGTTTTGGATTATTAGATATGGCTTGGCATTCTGAAACAAATATAAAGGAGGTAAAAGATGTTAAAACATTTGAAAAAAACGCTTTTGACGAAACGCGCTTATTTCCTGATGTAAGTACTAATTGTATGAGTACTGCTTTTTCACATATTTTTCAAGGAGGATATTCTTCAGGTTACTATTCATATAAATGGGCAGAAGTATTAGATGCTGATGCTTTTGAATATTTTAAAGAAACAGGAATATTTAACAAAGAAACTGCTAAAAAATTCAAAGAAAACGTACTTTCTAAAGGAGGAACTGAAAATCCTATGAAATTATATAAAATTTTTAGAGGTAAAGAACCATCAGTTGATGCACTACTCAAACGCGCAGGACTGTTAAAATAGACTTATTACTTCCTTTTTAAACATTAAAAATCATGTTGTTTTAATCACAAAAAACAACAAATGGTAAGTTTTTTATAATAAATGGTAAATTTTTTATAATAAAATTTGGTTGTTATACTTTTTTGTTTTAATATTGTAGTGTAAATATTTCAGAAACCCCAAAATCCCCACAACGATGAAATCAATTACATACAATCAAAATGCTTTTTTGCTGAATCTTTCAGCAAATATTAATCCTTTTGCTAATATAAAAAGCAACACAACAATAAGGTTTATCATTTTTTTTTCATTTTTAAAAATAGTTGTTTTTAAGAATCAACAAAAAAGCATTGATTGTTTTTCTTCAGATAATGGGTTTAGGTTTCTTAATTATGAAAACCGAATTTCTAACCATTTTTATAAGTAAAGGACACGTTTTACGACTATATAGTTAAGCATTATTTTAACTATAATCAACACCTTTCCTTATCTAATTCATTAAAACCCCACAACGATGAAAAAAATTACCCAAAACCTTTTGATTTTAACCTTTGTAAGTGCCTTTTTATTTTCATGTTCAAATGATGAAAGCGAACCAATAAACATATCAACAAAAAAGGACATTTCATTAAATTATACACCTATTGAGATTGAAATAACAAATTTAATAAATGACTATCGAGTAAATCAAGGTCTGCCAGAACTTAAAATATTTAACATTGTATCTAAAGAGGCAATAAATCACACCAATTATATGATTGAAATTGGTGAAATGAATCATGATAATTTCTCAGTTCGCTATCATAATCTAGTTGCAAATGCCAATGCTAAAAGTGCCGCTGAAAATGTAGCTTACGGATACACTACAGCCGAAGCGGTTGTAAACGCATGGATAAATAGCGATGGACACAGACACAATATCGAAAACCCAACCTATACGCACTTTGGAATTTCAACAAAAAGCAATAGTGAAGGTCATAATTATTTTACAAATATTTTCATTAAAAAATAGTTTATTTTTATTTAATTAGTTAATAGTAAAAGCCTATGAAAGTATGTGTTCATAGGCTTTTTAAATGAGTCATAATAACCTCAAAGAGTTTAAACTCTATTTTGAGACCGATAATAATAAAAGATGTCTGCCTTTTATATATTTCCAGCAATTTTTTATTTCCTTAAAACATTCAAATTAATTATCTTAAAATTAAGCGTTTTAATGCCTAATTTAACAAAGAAACTGTACTTTTGTAATATCAATTAATATTACAATACTATGAGTATATATGATGTAACCATTATCGGTTCTGGTCCAGGAGGCTACGTTGCTGCAATACGTTGTGCGCAATTAGGATTAAAAACTGCAATTATAGAAAAATACAACACCTTAGGAGGAACGTGTTTAAATGTTGGATGTATTCCTTCAAAAGCACTTTTAGATTCTTCACATCACTATTATGATGCAACACATCATTTTGAAAAACACGGAATAAATGCTGATGGAATAAAGGTGAATTTTAAACAAATGATTGACCGTAAAAATGAAGTAGTATCACAAACGTGTGCAGGTATTGACTTTTTAATGAAAAAAAATGAAATAGATGTTTACACAGGTTTCGGAAGTTTTAAAGATGCTACACATATCAATATTACAAATAAAAGCAAAGTAACAACTATTGAATCAAAAAATACAATTATAGCAACTGGTTCTAAACCATCTACATTGCCATTTATCAAACTTGATAAAAAACGCGTTATTACCTCAACAGAAGCTTTGAGTTTAAAAGAAATCCCTAAACACCTACTAGTTATTGGCGGAGGAGTTATCGGCTTAGAATTAGGACAAGTTTATAGCAGATTAGGAGCGCAAGTATCGGTAATTGAATACATGCCAAAAATCATTCCAACTATGGACGGAATGCTATCTAAAGAACTACAAAAATCACTTAAAAAACAAGGAATTAAGTTCTATACAAGTCATAAAGTTACTGCTGTAAATACATCTGAAAAAGAAGTTACTATTACGGCTGATGACAAAAAAGGAAATCCTGTAGAATTTAAAGGAGATTACTGTTTAGTATCAGTAGGAAGAAGACCTTATACTGATAAATTAGGTTTAGAAAATGCAGGTGTAAAATTAACCGATAGAGGTCAAATAGAAACTAACGATCAATTACAAACCAATATTTCTAACATATATGCAATTGGTGACGTTGTAAAAGGCGCTATGCTAGCACATAAAGCAAGTGAAGAAGGAGAATGTGTTGCTGAAATTATTGCAGGTCAAAAACCGCATATAGATTATAACCTAATTCCTGGAGTTGTATATACTTGGCCTGAAGTTGCTGCAGTTGGTAAAACCGAAGAGCAACTTAAAGAAGCTGGCGTTAACTACAAAGTTGGTAGTTTCCCTATGCGTGCGTTAGGTAGAGCAAGAGCAAGTATGGATATAGAAGGACAAATAAAAGTTTTGGCAGATGCTAATACTGATGAAATTATAGGTATGCATATGATTGGTGCTCGTGCCGCAGATATGATTGCCGAAGCCGTAATTGCAATGGAATTTAGAGCCTCATCAGAAGATGTTGCTCGTAGTTCACATGCACATCCTACATTTACTGAAGCCATTAAAGAAGCTTGTATGGCTGTGGACGGAAGAGCTATTCATAGTTAAGAAAACGAGAATACTATTTAAAGAGGCTGTCTAAAAAGTGTCATTCTGAATGAAATGAAGAATCTTCTAATATGTTAATTAATTTAAGATTTACTAATTAAGATTTTTCGACTGCGCTCAAAATGACAAAATAAAGACTTTTTAGATAGCCTCTTTTTTATTTTTGTATCTAAATGAGAATTTCTAAAAAAATTAAAATTGCTACTGATCCTAATTTCCAAACCAATCTTTTGGCTTGGGCACAACAATTTGATAAGGTTATTTGGTTAGACTCTAACAATGATAACACTGCAAATTTTGACAGTGTTTTGGCTGTTGACATGCATACGGAACTAAAATGTGACTCTAGAAATTCACTTGAAAATCTTAAAGAATATCAACAAAAAACAAAAGATTATATTTTTGGGTATTTAAGTTACGACTTAAAAAACGACATCGAAAAATTACACTCTAAAAACGTTGATAAACTTAATTTTCCTGAACTTTACTTTTTTCAACCTAAAAAGTTGTTTTTTATAAAAGGCAATACTGTAAAAATTGAATATCTAATCGATTATAAAGATGAAATTGAGAGCGATTTAAATAAAATTCAGAATTACAAATCCGAAACCAAAACAAATCACACATCAGAAATAAAAATAAAATTGCGCATTCATAAGGATGAATACTACAATAAAATCAATAAAATACTTGCTCATATTCATAGAGGAAATATTTATGAAGTTAGTTTTTGCCAAGAATTTTATGCTGAAGATTCAATCATAAATCCGTTAAAAGTATATGAAGAATTAAACAGTATCTCTACTCCTCCTTTTGCCACTTTTTTAAAATTAGATGATACATTTTTGCTCTCAGCATCTCCTGAACGTTTTTTAAAACGAACAGGTAATACCATCATTACTCAACCGATAAAAGGTACGATTAAACGCGGTGAAAATCAATCTGAAGATCAAAAATTAATAGCACAACTAGAGAACGACACAAAAGAACGTGCTGAAAATATTATGATTGTAGATTTAGTACGCAATGACCTTTCTAAAACCGCTAAAAAAGGAACAGTTCAAGTTGCCGAACTGTGCAAAGTATATACATTTAAACAAGTCCATCAATTAATATCTACAATTACATCTGAAGTAAAA
>CAMZLV010000065.1 GCA_947311835.1 uncultured Lutibacter sp.
AGATAAGGTTTCTGTAAAGGTTGTTACTGTCCCGTTTTCTGATGTATAGGTGAAACTTCCATCGCCATTGTCTACCAATGTTGTTACAGTATTGTTTGTGTCAATTGTGATTGCAGTTCCTGAATCGTCTGTAATGGTATAAGTTCCGTCGTTATTGTCTGTAACTGAAACTGCTGATGCGTTTAATTCATCTATTGCTTGCTGGACATTCGTTACTGACAAACCAGAATTTGTATTATCATATGGAACTTCAGATGCATTTTGAAAAAGACTATTAAGGTCAATAGTTCCTCCGTTAGATAAAGTAACGATATTGGTAACATTATCAAAAGTGAGTACTTGAATTTCGTTTAACGGATCATTATCTGCATCATTCAATAAAGATGAAAGGTTCACAACACCACCATTTTCTAATGTTAATTCATTCGTTAACGAATCAAAACTCAGCGCTTGATTATCAGATCCTGAATCACACAAACCAACCCAATTTACTCCAGTAAATTGATACACACACATATCATCTATGTTGTATACTAAAGCACCTTGCAAAGGAGTGATTGCACTCATTTGAGCCGTTGTAACTCGCGTTAAAACGAATACTTTATTAGTACTTTCTAATTCAAGTATTGAATTTAAGTCAATTACTGATGGATTTTCTCCTATTTTTACTTGAGAAAAAGATATTAATGATGTTAAAACAAATAATAACAATGTTATTTTTTTCATGGTTTCTTATAAATTTATTTACAAAACAATTGAGAACTATTAATTTAGTTCTATAATTATACTTCTAGACTATTTATTATTAATTTTTACAATTTAATTATGTTTTGACATTAGTTTTATATAATATTTCAAATGTCTCTTTACTCAAAATTAGGAATAACATCTTATCATCAATTTTATTGACATAATTGATTTTCTCTCCTCATATAATTTCAGAATTAACTTTGTACTTTTTCAACTACTCAATCGTTACTTTAAATAAAAATTCTAAAAAAATACCATCAAAAAACTATTTGCATATTTGCGAAGAATAAATCAAATTTTTCAAAACGCTCGGTACAATAATTCTATTAGCCCCAATCTCACACCAGCCAACATAACAGGACACAAATTACTTCAATATTTTCCAATACTTTCAATACTTAAAAATACTTTTCTCTTATTTGTTACATCTGGCAAGATATCTTAAAATTGTAAAACACAAATATAAATAAAACTAACCACTTTAGATTTTAATTAGAATAATTTTTTTTTACACTACTATAATAGCATTAACCTATAACCTAAACCACTTGTAAAGACAATACACAAACTCACCCTCTCGTTTTAATGGTAAAAATAAACACCTAAAACGAACAGTAATATAAAGTTATGATAAGTAAAGTATCCGTTTGCCCTAAAATTTAGGTATAGGTGTTGTAGGGTTATAACCAAAATCTTTATCCGGAATTTCAATACCTAACTGTGTAATTATATATCCCAAACTAGCAAAATGATGAATTGCATGACTATGAGCCTGAATCAATAATCCTCCTAAAGTATATTTTTGAGTAATAAATCCTGTACCTAAATCATCCTTTACAAGAATGTGTTGATCAAAATTAGTTTCTCTTAAATTATTGAGTTTTGCAATAATTTTATTAAAGTACCTAATCCCTTCTTGAGCGCTCAATTCAACATTCTCATTACGTTTTCTTGCCGCTAAATCTATTATAGTGCCATTTTCTAGCCCTTCAAAAGCACAATCAAAAATATCTAAAATATGCCTAATATGACTACCTATACTCGAGTTGTATGGCGCTATTGATGTGTTTGTATACTGTTTGTCTGTAATAGTTTGTAATAATTTTACTCCTCGTTGTAAATTATTAACTATAGCATCTATCATAGAATTATATATTTTGTTTGAAATTGAATTGTAAATATAAAAATAAAATCCTTAAATATTTATCAACTTAACAAATATCTTTACAAACAAATAAGTTTCTAACTTATAGATGTTTTTCTTTTTGTTCGCTTTTTGGCACGCTATTTGAAAATAGACAATCATAAGCGGAAGTCGAAAAGCTAATAGAGTAGACATAACCCTAAACCACACAATTATGAAAAAAGGGATACTTTTATTATTAACAATGCTATTGTTGGTTTCAACTGTTGAAGCCAAAAATGGCGAACGAGCAAACTACAAAATGGGTTATATGGATATATATGACGCATCACCAATTCAATTTACAGAAAGAGGCGTAAAGTTTTATGTATTTCTTGACGGTGAATTTGACTTTAGCACACGACCACATAATTATAATAATATAGATATACTTTATAAATCTTCTAGACGTTCTACAAGAACACGTATGAATTTTGATAGAGGTATTAGAATTGAACGTGATTACAACGGTAGAATTAGACGTATTGGAAATGTTTTTATTAACTACAGTAGATATGGTAAGGTTAAACGAATTGGAAACATTTTTGTTGACTACCATCATGGAAAACTCACTAAAGTAGGTAACTTAAGAGTGCTTTACAACCATAGAGGAAACGTTAGATATATAGGTAATGTTAAACGCAGATTTCATCATAGAAACCACTACTATTACGGAAATACTTGGGAGTATGACTACGATGATGATTTTTTCTACAGAGATGATTTTTACAACGATTACGAATCATACGATGAAGATGACAACTACCTATATTACCGCTCAAAAGATTTAAGAAAAGGCGGAAAAGAACATTTGATTAAGAGAAAAAAAGAATACAACAGCAAAAAAAATCATCATAAAAATAGGGAAAAGAGCCGAAAAAGAAAACACGATGATTAATATTTTTAAATCCTGTCCGTTAACAACGAGACAGGATTTTTTATTTTTTTAAATATCCATCTACCAATTCATTGATATCAGCTGATAATTTTAATCTATAAATTAACATTCCGTAAATCAGTGAAATTAAAATGCTTTTAAAAGCGATGTTTAGTATAGGATGTAAGTTAAAATCTACAGAATAAAATACTTTAAACATCAAAAGAATTAACATCAGTACTATAAATGTTTTACGAGTAAAAGGTTGGATTTTTAATTTTCTTTTTACATACCATATTTTGATAATCGCAAAAAATACGATAGTTACTAAAGTTGCCAATGCAGCACCATCAATTCCCATTTTTTTAATCAATACTTTGTTCAGAATAATTGCCGTAAGAGCAGTTCCAACAGACAAGTAAAAGAATATTTGATAGTATTTTGAATTGGTCAAAATTGAGCCATTTATCCCTAAAACCAATTTAAATAATTCTGAAATTGAAACTAGTAAAACTATCAAAACACCAACCGAATATTCAGGCTTATCAATAATTTTATACAGATCAACTATATTCAAATTAATCAACAAAAATAAAAGACCTCCAACAATTAATAGATTGATAGAACTTTGCTTATACAATTTTCTAACACCTTCCATATTTTTATTATTTAAGTATGTAGCAACAATAGGATGTGTGATTTGTTGCATCGCTCTATTAGGAATTGCAACTACTGATGCAATATAGATACCAACTGAATAATAGGCTACTTTGGCAATGTTCTCAGTCTGCGGAATCATAAATTTATCTATATCTAACAAAATTGTAGCTGCCGATCCTGATATAACTAAATACAAAGAATATCGAATTATTTCATTTAAATTTATTGGTCTTTTTAGGGTAAATTCTGGCGTATATAATTTAAGAGCATATAGCATCATAATTATCATTCTAAGAAAATATGCGATAGTAATTCCGTAAATAAATTGTGTTGGAGATATCCAATTAAAAAATATAGCAAACAATAAAATAGACACACAAATTCGCACAAATACTTCTCTCACAAAATTTCCAAAAACCGAATTTAACTGCACTTTTGTCCACGCATAAAACACCTCAAAATAACCCATAAAAACAGCGCATAAAAAAATTAAATACGTAAACTCTTTTATTAAAATATTTTCTTTTGATATGTAATTTGAAACTGTTTCATATCCATACATCCCAATAAAACCAAATGGAACAACTACTATTAAAGGCAATAGCAACGACCAAGTTAACAAACTATCTTTATGTGATTTATCTTTATACGAAGAGAAATATTTCACAACCGAATGTTGCATGCCAAAGGCAATAAAAGGCAATAGAATATTTGCCGTTGAAAGCACGAAAATAACCAAACCATAGTATTCTTCTTCCAGAAAATTGGTGTACAAAAACAAGGTATTAATACCTCCTATTGCAAATCCTAAAATTAGAATTACGGTGTTTTTAAAAGACTGATTTAATACGATTCCCATCTATAAACTTTTAATTATTTGGGCTAATTTATTTGTCAAGTTTTTCCTATGAAATTGTTCAATATTATTAGGATTCACTTCTAACGCTCCTTGCTTATAATTTTTATAAAGTTCTAAAATAACCTTTTTTAATTTGATTTCATCTTCAAAGTCAATAACAAACCCTGTATTTGTTTCTGATATGATTTTTGAAACATCTCCATCAGTTGGAGCAATTGCTAAAATTGGTCTATTAGATACCAAATATTCAAATATTTTTCCAGTTACAATTCCTTCAGCACCTTTAACATTCGGAATCAATAATAACAATACTTGTGTTTGTTTTTGCAATTTAATGGCTTTTGCGTGCGGAACGTATTTTTCTAATTTCAAAAAATTATTTAAGCCTAAATCAGTACTATTTTTCAATGTTTTATCTGCTACATTTCCAACCAATTTTATTTCTAAATCAGATGCAAAAGGTTTATTTTCAGCAACCAACTCTTGTAAAACTTTCCATAAAATCTTAGGATTGCTTTGTGTAGGCAACAAACCAATATGAGTTAGAGTGAATTTTTTATCAACTTCTGTATTTTTATTTATCAAAACCTCATCATCATAACCATTAGAAACAACCTCAACTTCTACTCTACTGTTTTCAAATTCATGTGCTATTGTATTACTTACAGTAATCACTTTATCGGCAGTTGTCAAAATTTCTTTTTCTAACTTCTCCAGTTTTTGCTTTGATTTATTAGTCAATAATAATTCTTTATTATAAAACAAATTTGACATTGGATCTCTAAAATCTGCAAGCCACTTCACTCCTATTTCACGTTTTAAGTGCATTCCAATTAAATGTAAACTATGAGGAGGTCCTGTAGTAATAATAACATCTACAGGATTGTGCTTTAAATATGTTTTTAAATAGTTGACAGATGGTTTTACCCAAAATTTACGCGCATCAGGAATAAAATAATTTCCTCGAATATATTGCAGTATTTTTTGAAAAAAATTAGGTTTAGAACTTACTCGTGCTGTTGCTACTTTTTTATTTTTGATGAATCTGTTAGGCTCTAAAATTGGTTGTTTTAATACTGTTATTCCTGTAGGTATTTCATTTACTAACGAATCATCTATCACTTCATAATTTGCATTGTCAACTGTATAAACAATAGGTTCAATATCAAATTTCGGTAAATATTTTACGAATTTTAACCAACGTTGTACGCCACTTCCTCCAGCGTTTGGCCAATAATATGTAATGATTAATACTTTCAATTTTTAATTAATTTATCGATAAAAAAATCAAAATCTTCTTTTGCTTCTTTATGTAATTTCGGAATGATTTCCTTCAATTTTTTACGAATTGTATCTTTTTCTTCAATAAAATTAAGATATGATGTAACTGCTTTTTCAGTAGTTTCATTAAAATCAATCGAATATTTTTCTAATTCTAAATAATTATAACATTCTTTTCCTTTAATTTCATAACTTATATTAAATGCAGGAATACCTTTAGTGAGCGACAAAATACACATATGTAAGCGAGTTCCCAAAACAAATTGATATTCTTCTATTTTATTATACAACTCATCAAAAAGATAATATTCTGTTAAAACAGTTATTTTATTTTGATAGTTACTCGCCAGTAGTTCATAAATTTCTTGAGCAACTATCGCATCATTTTTATACGATTTTAATCCTTGGCAAGTTGATAAAAAATCAATTGTATATCCTTTATCAATAGTAATCATTGCCAATTTAGCAATCATTTTTTTATAAGTTTCCATACTTCTACCATCATAATCCCATTTTCTTACCGAAAAAGCCACTTTTTTATTGTTGTTAACTTTTACTTCTTTAAATCCTAATAAAAATGCAGCATCTTTAGTTTGCTTAAATTTAGTTTTATTTGCATTTATACGTATTAATTCCGCATTCGAATACGAATCTCGAACGTAAAGATAATCGATTGAGTTTTCTAATAATTTTTTAAAAAAAATGCTGTCTTTTTTATCTAAAGGTCCAACTGACTGTGAATATATTGCCGTTTTTTTTCCAAAAAATTTTGCGATTTTAAATATTAAAATATTATTTCTGATAGAATAATTGGAGTTAACATATCCTCCAGGAGCGCCAATAATTATAGCTGCGTTTCGATATGGTTTTGACATCAAATATAAAAAAGGAAGTACATATTGCTTTAAAAATGGGAGTTTGATAAATATTTTTGACTGCCCTAAATCTTTCACAAAAGGAAAATCAGGATATTTTTCTTTAGCCAATTTATAATAGTATGTCGCAATTTGTACCGAAAATCCTGCTTTTAAAAGTTGTTTATATAGAGTAGAAAATAACGCAACATCACCATTATTTAACGGTACTACATTGTTAATCAATACCTTTTGCTTTTTTCTGTCTATTTTCATTCTAAAATTAAATTCGCTATTATGGTTATAACAAAACCATTCGTTAAAAACAAAGATATCAAATAATAGGACACCAAAATTCGATAAAATAGAAAACTTTATTGATAGTGCATTTTATTATTCTTACACTTAAAAAAATATTTAACCTTAAAGTAACATATGTAACTTGTATCCTAATTTATTTTTTATAGTTTTGCCTTTCATTACAAATAATTAATAACCAAATAAACATAATAGAATGAAAAAATTAATAGCATTAGCCGTATTTGCACTAGTATTAACTTCTTGTGGAAACGAGAAAAAAGAAACAAAAAAGAAAATACATGCAGTATCAACTGAAGTTAAGAAAACTACAGAAGAAGCAAAGAAAACAGAAGAAGTAAAAGAAGTTGCTGAAGTTAAGTCTGAAGCTGCAAAAGGGAAAGAATTATTCACTTCTAAAGGATGTGTTGCTTGTCATCAAGTAGATACTAAAGTAGTTGGTCCTGCTCTAAAAAACATAGCAAAAACATATGCTGATAAAAAAGGAAATATTTTCGATTTCTTAAGAGGAAAATCAAACGCAATTGTTGATACTGATCCTGCACAAGTTGCTATCATGAAAGCAAACATCACTGGAATGTTAAAAGACATGAAAGACGATGAAATTAAAGCTGTAGTTGACTATATTACGAGTACTGCTAAATAATAAAACATTATCTTTTTATAATTGATAAAAGCGTTTAGAGAAATCTAGACGCTTTTTTTTGATAACTATTATGAGTACGACTCAACTATTATTTTCATTCATGCAGCTTTAAATGATGCTTATAAAACAAATAGGTTTTAACAATTAATCTTTCATTGTAAATTTGAAAGACTCAATTAACAAATATAATAGACACAAAAAAAAGCCTCAACATACGTTGAGGCTTTTAAATTTTATAATAAACTAACTGCTTATTTTTTAAATTTAGCATATTTAGTTTTGAACTTATCAATACGTCCTGCAGTATCGATTAATTTTTTCTTACCTGTATAGAATGGATGTGAAGTTCTTGAAATCTCTAATTTTACTAGAGGATATTCAACACCATCTACTTCAAGAGTCTCTTTAGCATCAGCAGTTGAACGTGTTAAAAATACGTCTCCGTTAGACATATCTTTGAATGCCATCATTCTATAATTTTCTGGGTGTATACCTTTTCTCATTGTTTTTAGTTTTTAATCACAACGCTTTTTGACGTTGCTATTTTTTGAGACTGCAAATTTAACGTTATTTTTTATATTTCAAATAAAAATTTACTTTAATTTGTATAATAATTAAACAATTAAAAAAACAACTCTATGTGTTTGAAAAATAGTATCCTTATTTTATTAATTTCAATTTCATTTATTTCTTGTAACAATGATTATAAATTCGATTTAAAATCACCTAAAAAACTACAAGTCAATAAGATATTAAACATATCAGTTACAGAAAAAAACAACAACTCTATAAAATCTATTCAATTTTCAATAGATAATAACAAAATTGAAAGTACTGATGATTTTAAAGCAACTGTAGCTATTTCTGATTATAAATTAGGAAAGCATAGCATTTCTGCACTTGTATTTTATGAAAACAAAACAAAAAAACTCACAAATACAATCTATTTTTTAGCAGATTCGCCTCCTGCTATTTATGATTATAAAATTGTAAATACATATCCTCATGATAAAAACGCATATACACAAGGACTAGAAATTCACGATGGTTTTTTATATGAAAGTACTGGTCAATACGGAACGTCATCATTAAGAAAAGTTGAATTAAAAACAGGAAAAGTATTGCAAAAAATTGATTTAGATAAACAGTATTTTGGAGAAGGAATTACAAAATTTGGCGATAATATTATAATGCTTACTTGGAGAAAAGGTGTTGGCTTTGTCTATGATTTTAATACATTTGAACAAAAAAACACGTTTAAATACACCAAAAGCCTTGAAGGTTGGGGCTTAACCAACAACGGAGAAAAACTCATAAAAACGGATGGTACTGAACGTATTTGGTTTTTAAATCCTGAAACACAAAAAGAAGAAAGTTATATTGAAGCATATACTAACAAACGTAAAGTTGAAAAATTAAACGAATTGGAATTTATAAATGGCGAGATTTACGCCAATGTATACCAACAAAACTCTATTTTAATTGTTGATGCAAAAACGGGTAAAATTAATGGCGTTGCAAACCTCAACGGACTTAAAGACAAAGTAGAACATCACCCAAAATTAGATGTTTTAAACGGTATTGCCTATGATCATGAAACTAAAAAACTGTATGTAACTGGCAAAAACTGGAATAAACTGTTTGAAATTGAATTGATAAAGAGACAATAACTAATTGGAATAAAAGTTATATTTGCAACAACAAACTATAAACACACTTATGAAAAACTATTGGATTCTTTTTACATTTCTCATACTTGTTATAGCAACATCATGTCGTGATGATTTTGAAACAGTACCAAGCACAGGCGAACTTCGTTTTTCTAAAGATACTGTGTATTTAGACACTGTTTTTACCAATATTGGCTCAAGTACTTATAACTTAAAAGTATATAACAACAGTAATAATGATATCTATATCCCTACAATTAAACTCGATAGAGGACAAAATTCTGGATATAGACTTAATGTAGATGGTGTTGCAGGAAAATCATTTGAAAATGTAGAAATTCTTGCAAAAGATAGTTTGTATATTTTTATTGAAACTACTATTGATTATAACGCTATTACAGACCCTTTATATACCGATAAAATTTTATTTGATAACGGCAACAACCAACAAGATGTTGATTTAGTAACTTTAGTACAAGATGCTGTGTTTATAATGCCAAATCAAAATCCAATAACTCATGAAATTGATGTATTAACCCTTGACGGAAATCAAACTTCAATTCAAGGTCGCTTTTTAAATGATAATGAATTGACCTTTACCAACGAAAAACCTTATATAATCTATGGTTATGCTGCGGTAGCAAGTAACAAAACCCTCACTGTTGATGCTGGAGCAAAAATTCATTTTCATGCAAATTCTGGCTTAATAATAGATCCAAATGCAACACTAAATATCAACGGAACACTTACTGATGAAGTTATTATTGAAGGTGATAGACTAGAGCCTGATTTTGATGATATTGCTGGTCAATGGGGAATAATTTGGCTACGAGCAGGAAGTGTAAATAATACCATTAATTATACAACAATTAAAAATGGAACGCTTGGAATTTTAACCGATTCTATAGCAAATAACACAACACCAACTCTTGCTATTAAAAACTCTAAAATTTACAACCATTCAACTTATGGTATTTTGGGACGTAAAACCAACATACTTGGAGAAAACTTGGTGATTGGAAATGCAGGACTCTCTTCGATAGCATGTACTAGAGGCGGAATTTATAATTTTACACACGCAACTTTTGCAAATTATTGGAACAATAATAATGGTTTACGTCAATTTCCAACAGTATTAGTTAACAATTTTTTTAGTTATATAAATAATAACGGCACTGAAATTGTTGAAACTTTTGATTTGATTGAAACCAATTTTACCAATTGCATTATTTTTGGGAGTAATAATGTTGAATTAATTTTAGACAACGTCACAGGTTCAACATTTAACTATAATTTTAAAAATAATTTAATCCGTTTTGATGATTTTAACGATAATTTCGCTGATTTTCCTGAATATGATTTTACAGATACTGCACATTTTCAAAACAATATTTTAAACCAATCTCCTGATTTTAAAAACACATCAACAAATGATTTTATTATAGGAGAAGATGCTGCTGGAAACAACCAAGCAAGTCAAATAGAAGCTAATCAAATACCATTAGATATACTTGGAGTTGACAGAACTACTAATCCTGATGTTGGCGCTTATCAACACATCATTTTTGAGTGATTATCGATTACATATTTTCAATAAATTAAATAACAGAATTATATGAAAAACATTATTGTTACAGGAGCAAGTAGAGGAATTGGATTTGAATTGGTGCAATTATTTGCAAAAAACAATTGCAATGTACTTGCTGTTTCAAGAAATATTTCATCATTAGAAAAATTAAACCTAAATAACTTAACTGCACTTTCTGCTGACATATCAAATGAAAAAGATATTGATAAAGTTATTTCATATGTAGAAGAAAAATGGAAAAATGTAGCTATTGTTATCAATAACGCAGGAAAACTAATCAACAAATCCTTTTCTGAAACCTCAACTCAAGATTTTATAGACGTTTATAGAGTCAATGTTTTTGCAGTTGCCGAATTAACTCGAAAAATAATTCCGTTTTTAAATACTAACAGTCACGTTGTAACGATTAGCAGTATGGGAGGCATTCAAGGAAGTATGAAATTTCCTGGATTAGCAGCATATAGTTCGTCAAAAGGCGCTGTAATTACACTTACAGAATTGTTGGCTGAAGAGTATAAAGATAGTAAAATTGCCTTTAATGTTTTAGCACTTGGCGCAGTTCAAACAGAGATGTTAGCAGAGGCGTTTCCTGACTATCAAGCACCAACAACTGCACTTGAAATGGCAGAATACATCTATAATTTTGCCTTGACAGGAAATAAATATTACAACGGAAAAGTTTTACAAGTTTCTAGTTCTACTCCGTAATTGAATGAAATCAACTCTTCAAAAATATGTTCCTGAAGCATCTATACATTTGGTTATTGATTTGCTAAACAAGTATCCTCATACGCTAAAAATAGTTAATCAACGACAAACAAAACACGGAGATTTTAGACTGACAAACAAAAATAATTATCAAATTACAGTAAACAACAATCTTAATAAATATCAATTTTTACTGACCTTAATACACGAAATTGCACATTTGGTTACTCATCTAAATCACAAACGTGTAAAACCGCATGGAAAAGAATGGAAACAGCATTTTCAGCACTTAATGTTGCCTTTTTTACAACCTACCATTTTTCCTGATGAAATATTACCTCTTTTAGCTAATTATCTTAAAAACCCAAAAGCAAGTACCGATTCAGATGTTAAGTTATCGTTAGCAATGAAGCAATTTAGCAGTAAAAACAACAAAAGTTATATCTTTGAAATTCCTTTGAATGCTGAATTTATGTTTAAAAATCGTATCTTTCGCAAAGAAAACAAAAGACGCACACGATATGAGTGCATTGAACTAAAAACAAATAAAAGATATCTATTCAACCAAAACGCTGAAGTTGAATTAAAAAAAATAGCAAAACAGAATGAATAAAAACTACTTTGCAGTGATAATGGCAGGAGGTGTTGGCTCTCGATTTTGGCCAATGAGTACTCAAGAAAATCCAAAGCAGTTTCATGATATGTTAGGAACTGGAAAATCACTGATTCAAAAAACTTATAATAGATTAGAACGATTAATTCCATCAGAAAACATATTGATTTCTACCAACAAAAGATACAAATCTTTAGTGTTAGAACAATTAGAAAATACAACTCCAAAACAATTATTATTAGAGCCTTGCATGCGAAATACGGCTCCTTGTATTTTATATGCTGCATTGAAAATTAACGCCATTAATCCTGATGGCGTAATGCTTATTGCACCAAGTGACCATTGGATAGAAAACGGAATTGAATTTATAAACAATATTGAAACTTCTTTTGATTTTTGTCAAAAAAATGACGTATTAATGACTTTGGGAATACAACCCAACGCTCCAAATACTGGTTATGGATACATTCAATTTGAAAAAACAACGACTAAAATAAAAAAAGTAAAACAATTTACTGAAAAACCAAATTTAGAAACCGCAAAAAAATTTATAGAAAGTAAAGAATACCTATGGAATGCAGGAATATTTATATGGAGTGTTAAAAGTATTTTGAAAGCTTTTGAAACAAGCCTTCCAACTATGAATGCTTTATTTTGCAAAGGAAACAAAGTGTATAATACTGAATTTGAAGATGATTTTATCGATTCAAATTATGAAAAGGCTGAAAATATTTCTATCGATTATGGCATATTAGAAAAAGCGAAAAACGTATATGTGCTTCCTGTAAATTTTGACTGGAACGATCTCGGAACTTGGGGCTCACTATACAATAAATTACCAAAAGACTCGCAACAAAATGCATCAGTTGGCGGGAAAACCATCTTTAGAAACGCAGCAAACAATATGGTTAGAACCCAAAACAACAAACGTGTTGTAATTCAAGGTTTAAATGATTATATTGTGATTGAAAAAGATGATATACTACTAATTTGTCCTAAAAGTGACGAACAAGACATCAAACAAATTACAGCAAATGTTAAAAATGATTTTGGCGACTCTTATATATAAACAAACAACTTACAATGCAATCAAACAACGACATACCTCTTAATAAATTTTCTGAAGAACCAGAAAATTTCAAAAATCTTTGGGAGAAATTTAAACACTTTATTAGTGAACTGATAAATATCAGAAATAATACTGATAAAAGTGGTACTATTGAAGATATTAAAAATAATATATCTATAAAAGGACATACTGCGTGGATTTTAGTATTTTCAATATTAATAGCATCTATAGGTTTAAACGTATCATCTACAGCAGTTGTAATTGGTGCCATGCTAATTTCTCCTCTTATGGGACCAATATTAGGAATTGGACTCTCAATAGGAATAAATGATATTGATACTTTAAAACGCTCAATGATAAACTTAGGCGTAATGCTTAGTTTGAGTTTAATTACGTCATTTGCTTTTTTTAGTCTTCCTTTATTTCAAGAATTAACTCCTGAATTATTTGCAAGAACACAACCAAACGTATTGGATGTTATGATTGCTATTTCTGGTGGATTAGCACTTATAGTAGCCATCAGCAGACCATCAGCACAAACCAATACTGTTGCAGGTGTTGCCATTGCTACTGCGTTAATGCCTCCATTATGTACTGCAGGTTATGGCTTAGCTGTTGGCAAATTAGATTACTTTTTAGGAGCAATGTTCTTATTTTTAATCAATACAACCTTTATTGCGCTATCAACATTTGTTATTGTAAAATATTTACGCTTTCCAATGGTTAAGTACATCAATTCAGCCAAAAGAAGGAGCGTTTCTCGTTTTGCATCTTTTATAGCTATTTTGGTTTTAACAGGAAGTATTTATACGTTTTACAACTTATATCAAGAAAAAGAATTTGATTCTAAAGCAAAAAAGTTCTTTCAATCTGTTCAAGAAGATGGTTTTGTTATTATTGATAAAGAAAAAGAAGATATTAATTTTGAAGAAAACAGTATTGATATAACTGTTTTTGGTAAATCAGTTAGTACTGCTGATGAACAAACTTGGAAAAATAGGTTGATTGAACTTGGAATGAATGAAAACATCAAACTATATGTTCATAAAGGAAAAGACGATACAAAATTAATAAATGAGTTTCAAAACTTAAAAAATCAAGTTGCGCAAAATCAAAAAATAATTGACGGTAGAGATGCTTCTATAAGAAGTAAAGAAGAACGTATCCAGTTTTTAGAAAACGAACGAGCAAAATTTATAGAAAACCAAGTACCTTTTATAAAAATTAGTGAAGAAGCCAAAACTAATTATGAAAACCTACAAGAATTTGCATATTCTCGTCAACTGAAAACCAATTTTTCTAAAGTTGATACGCTAACTGTATTTTATACTAAATGGCAAGAATCTATGTCTATAAAAGATGTAGATAATCAAGAGTTAAAACTCAAAAAATGGCTTAAAATCCGTTTAGATTTAGATACGCTCAAAATAGTACGTGAATAATCAGAAACATTAAAGCATAAAAAAAACCGAAGAAAATTTCTTCGGTTTTTTTGTGTGATTTAGTTAACAATGTCTTTGTCTTACTAAAAAAGACCTTTAAACTTAACTATTGTGACTTGGCTGGGGCTCGAACCCAGGACCACCTCCTTAAAAGGG
>CAMZLV010000066.1 GCA_947311835.1 uncultured Lutibacter sp.
CAATCCAAAGGTACAATATGGCATAATACAATTATCAAAATGATAAAACATAAACCGATTACACAAAATCAAATTACATGGAAACTAAGTTAATAAGTCAATAAAATTAAATAAAACTACGCACTACACTCAAAAAGACAATAACCTTTTGTCAAACACAATCTCTGTAATACATATCGGCAATGATGGACATATTTATATTGGAACCAGTAAGGGTATAAATATTTTAAATACAAATACCGGAAAAGTAAGTGATTTAAATTTGTTCAACACGTCAATTAACAATTCGTTTATTACAGGTATTTTAGAGAACAATACTGATTTTTGGATTAGCACATACGATGGATTAATACGATATGATAAAATTAACAAGCACTCTAGGTTATACACTACAGAAGATGGTATAACAGACAATGAGTTTAATCAGAATTCGTATTTTAAAGCAAATGATTCAACTTTCTTTTTTGGAGGGATTGATGGATTTATAAAATTTAATCCTCCTAGAAAATCATTAAACAAAACTTCAAGTATAGTTTACCCTTTAGAACTAAAGTGTTACGACTACACTTCCGATAGCATCACTATCAGAACTAAAAATCTAAAATCTATTTTAAAAAAAATAAAACTTCCCTATAATCAAAATAATCTTAGTTTAAAACTAGGAATACCTAATCAATTTAACTCTAATGGGATTTCATATAAATACAAACTTGAGCCTTTAATGAATGAATGGGTGCTTCTTAAAAATTCAAGCCAGATAAATCTTTATAGTATAAACCCTGGAAATTATACGCTAAAAATATTTGGAATTGATAGTTTTGGTAATAAAACAAAAAATCAATTAGAAATTCCAATTGTCATCGAACAATTATTTCACAAAACCCCTATTTTTATAGGTCTTGCTCTTGTAGTTGTTTTAGGGCTTTTAACGGTGTATTTTGAAATGCTAAAAAGCAAATGGAAAGATAAAGTAGAATATATTTATAAAATTGATATGCTTGAATCTAAAGCCTTAAGAGCTCAAATGAATCCACACTTCATTTTCAATACACTAAATGGACTACAAAGTTCTTTAATATTTAATAGCGAAAAAGAAACTAACAAGTACATTTCATCACTATCAAAACTTTTACGCTCTAGCATTGATTTAGGAAGGTCTGACTATATTACACTACAAGATGAATTAAAATATTTAAAAGCTTATACTGACCTAGAGCAACTAAGGACTAACGATGAATTAGATGTGAAATTCAAAATAGACTTAGGAGAACTAAATATTAACACAATCAAAATACCTTGTCTTATGGTACAACCAATAATAGAAAATTCTATTATGCACGGTTTAATTCCTAAACCTCAAGGACCCAAATCACTAACAATAGAATTTATAAAAAAGGAAAAAACCTTGATAATAATTATTACTGATAATGGTATTGGTAGAGTTGCTTCAGAAATACTAAATAAAAAATATAAAAAGAATCACAGATCTATGTCAACGCAAATTATGATGGATAGAATAGACATCTTTAACCACTACACTACTTCAAAAGTTGAATTTAAAATAACAGATTTATACGACCAACATAAAAACGCTTTAGGCACTAAAGTAACCTTAAAACTACCTTTAAATGAGTATAATTAGTCTGTTTAGAACAAAATTGATGATTTTTTTAGTTTTTTTTAAAACTAAAATCTAAACAAATAAAACACTTCAATAACACTTCACATGCAACGAAAACCACTACAGAGTTACTTCATTCAACTACAAACATTATTTTTTTATTATATTTGTTTTTGAAAATAAATTAGTGCCAGAAATTTGCTGAATTATGAAAAAGTATACTGCTGTTATTGTTGATGATGAATCAAAAAATATTGAACTTTTATCTCACTTTTTACAAAAATATTGTCCACGTGTTGAGGTTATAAAAACCTGCACATCTCGAAAAAATGCCATCGAGTATTTATCAAATGAAAATCCTGATATTGTTTTTATGGATATTCGTTTAGATATAGGGACTGGTTTTGACGTTTTAAAGGCAGTAGATTTAAAAAATTCACAAATTATTTTTGTAACTGCCTATAATGAATACGCTTTAAAAGCTTTTAAATTTAATGTTGTAGATTATATCCTTAAACCAATAGATATTGAAGATTTGATAAAAGCAGTAAATACAGCGATAGAAAGGATAAACAGGCAAGAACCTATAAATTTAAACCTAATTGAGTCTTTAATTGAATCAATTAATCCTAAAGATAATTCCTTAGATTTTGTTGCTATTCCTACAATTAATAAAATAGATTTTATCAAAACAAACCAAATTATCTATCTAAAATCTGACGGAAAATATACCGAATTTCACCTATTAGACGGAAAAATTATAATTTCAAGTAAAAACATTGGAGAATACAATCAGTTATTCGATAGTAATAAATTTTTTAGAATACATAATTCATACATCGTCAACATCTATTTTGTCAAAGAAATCAACAAAACTGGCGGCAATTACATAGAGTTGATAAACGACATTTCACTTCCGATTGCTAAAAGACGACAGATAGAACTTCACAAGTTTATTAAAATTAAATAAAAGGTTTAAAAAAATGGTAGTTTAGTGTATCATTGGTTATGCTTTTTCTTGTATAAGGAATTAAACAAAATACACTAACTACCATTATAAATTCTTTTTCATAGCAAAGTTTCTATTTCATAGCAATACAAAGATGATACATTTATTCAAATTGACACAAAGCCAATAAATAAACGGTCTAGTATACAAATAAGTGGTTTGTATATTATTAAAACGTACCTTTGCAATCAAATTTAAATTGAATATGACGCACAAAGCAGGATATGTAAATATTATCGGAAACCCAAATGTTGGAAAATCAACCTTAATGAATGCTCTTGTTGGCGAGCGCTTATCTATCATCACATCAAAAGCACAAACTACAAGACATCGTATTTTAGGCATTGTAAATGGTGATGATTTTCAAATATTATTTTCTGACACTCCTGGAATCATAAAACCTGCTTATCAACTTCAAGAGTCAATGATGGATTTTGTGAAATCAGCTTTTGAAGATGCTGATGTACTCATTTATATGGTAGAAATGGGCGAAAAGGAATTAAAAGATGAACGCTTTTTTGCTAAAATTACCAATTCTAAAATTCCAGTTTTATTACTAATCAACAAAATTGACAAATCAACACAAGAAGAAGTAGAAGAAAAACTAGCTTATTGGTCTGAAAAAGTACCAAATGCAGAAGTTTTCTTAATTTCGGCTTTAGAAAAATTTAATATTGAAGGTGTTTTTAATGCTATTTTAGAAAAACTTCCAGAATCACCTGCTTTTTACCCAAAAGATCAATTAACTGATAAACCTGAACGTTTTTTTGTAAATGAAGCCATCAGAGAAAAAATATTGATGCATTACAAAAAGGAGATTCCATATTCTGTAGAAATTGAAACCGAAGAGTTTGTTGAAACCGATAAAATTATCAAAATTCGTTCTATAATAATGGTTGAACGCAATACTCAAAAAGGAATTATTATTGGTCATAAAGGTGCTGCCCTAAAACGTGTAGGCGTTGAAGCTCGTAAAGATTTACAAAAATTGTTCCAAAAGAAAGTTCACTTAGAACTTTATGTAAAAGTGAATAAAGATTGGAGAAATAATAAAAATCAACTACGAAGATTTGGATATAAAGAGTAGGTTTTTGACGTAAGACTATTTGACTTAAGACTATTAGACAAAAGATAAAAGCTTATTAAATTTATTTTAGAACTCTAACAATTTAAAACAAAGCCCTCTAATAATTCAATCAAATATTAATTATTTTTCCAGTGTTTTCATCATAAAATCATGCAATTCATCCATTTGTTGATGACCTGTTTTTTTTCCTATTTGTCCTAAAACATAGAGAATTACCCAAAATACAGGCAATGCAATGGTCATAATCATCGGAAAAGTAGTGGACTCTTTTAAAGTCCAACGTACATACCATAAAATTAAAAAACCAAAAAAGGCTACAGCAACGCCAAAATGAATAAACATAAAAAACGTCCACACTTGTGGCTTTGGACCAAATAATCCTTTTACAACTGCTTTTTCATTATCAATTTTTTCGACTTCTATATTCAACTGAGGCGACCAAAAATGATCTTCTTCTTGCGGAACATCAATCACAATATGTCCATCAATAATTTTTGAACAATATTTACAATCTCCGTCCTTTAAATTTGCTTTAAATTTTGATAATAATTCGTCTTGAGTTTCATCTAACTCTATATAAAATCGTGGACGTAGATGTATATCGCTACTTTTCTTTTCTTCAATCATTGATTATTTCTGTTTTTTGAGGATTTAAATATACTATAATTTTTATTAAACCTGAAAAACGCATTATCAAGTTGACATCAAAAGAAAGATAAAAAAGTACATTTTAAGTCATTTGAACCTAATAATCATACAAATTGACGTAATTTTGCACAAAATTTATCAGAAATGAACACAATTATAGCCATTGTTGGACGTCCAAATGTTGGAAAATCAACCTTATTCAATCGCTTAATACAACGTAGAGAAGCCATTGTAGATTCCGTTAGTGGTGTTACGCGCGACCGCCATTATGGAAAATCAGATTGGAATGGCAAAAATTTTTCAGTAATAGATACTGGAGGATATGCTGTTGGTTCTGATGATATTTTTGAAGGAGAAATAAGAAAACAGGTTGATTTAGCAATTGAAGAGGCTGATATTATTGTTTTTGTGGTAGATGTAACCGAAGGAATTACTCCAATGGATACTGAAGTTGCAAATCTACTTCGTAAGGTTACAAAACCAGTTTTTATGGCTGTTAACAAAGTTGATAATGCCATGAGAGATGCTGATGCTTATGAATTTTATAATCTTGGTTTAAAAAACGATTATTTTACTATTTCATCTATCAACGGAAGTGGAACTGGAGAATTATTAGATGCTATAACAGCAATTATTCCAGAAGATGCTGATGAAGAAGTAAGTGAATTACCACGATTTGCAGTTGTTGGTCGTCCTAATGCAGGAAAATCATCATTTATCAACGCTCTTATAGGAGTAGAAAGAAATATTGTAACTGATATTGCAGGCACAACAAGAGATTCTATCGATACTAAATACAATCGTTTTGGATTTGATTTTAACTTAGTAGATACTGCAGGAATCCGTAGAAAAGCAAAAGTTAAGGAAGATTTAGAGTTTTATTCTGTAATGCGTGCCGTAAGAACTATTGAACACTGTGATGTTGCGATTGTAATGATTGATGCTACACGTGGATTTGAAGGTCAAGATCAAAGTATTTTTTGGTTGGCTGAAAAAAATAAAAAAGGTATTGTAATTCTTGTAAACAAATGGGATTTGGTAGAGAAAGAAACCAATACTGTAAAAGAGTATGAAGCAATGGTTCGCAGAGAAATTGCTCCTTTTACTGATGTTCCAATTATTTTTATTTCTGTATTAACCAAGCAACGTATATTTAAAGCAATAGAAACTGCTGTAAAAGTATTTGAAAATCGCTCTAAACGCATACCAACTAGTAAATTAAATGAAACGATGTTGGAAATCATCAAACAAAATCCGCCTCCTGCTTGGAAAGGCAAGTTTGTAAAAGTAAAATACTGTATGCAACTACCAACACCAACACCGCAGTTTGTGTTTTTCTGTAATTTACCACAATATGTACGTGATCCTTACAAACGTTATATTGAAAATAAATTACGCGAAATTTATGATTTTAAAGGTGTTCCTGTAATTATCTATTTTAGACAAAAGTAGTAAGAAATAGGCTTTACCAACCACCAGAAGCGCCACCTCCACCAAAGCCTCCGCCTCCACCGAAGCCGCCAAAACCTCCGCCAGAACTTCCTCCAAAGCCACCAGAACTTGAGCCAAAGCCTCCGCGTCCTGCATTGCTGAGTATTATTGATTCTAAAATACTTCGCGTTACATCACGTCTTCCTCCTCTGTTATTTCGATTTCCTCCATTTTTTTCAAATTTAGAAAGTATAATCATCAAAATAATAAATGAGAAGAAAAGAATTAAACCCATTGGAATACCCTTTTCTTTATCAGAAAACCGTTTGTCATTCTTATATTCGCCTTTTAAAATGGCAAAAATCATATCAGTACTTCTGTCAAGCCCTTCGTAATAATTTCCTTTTTTAAAATTCGGAATCAATACATTTCTTACTATTCTACTTGACAGCGCATCTGTTAATAAATGCTCAACTCCGTATCCTGCTTGTATGGTAACTTTTCGATCTTTTTTAGCCAGTAAAATTACAATTCCGTTGTCTTTTCCTTTTTGACCAATTCCCCATTTATGTCCTAACTGAGTAGTATAATATTTTATTTCTTCGCCTCCTGTTGTGTTCATTAACATTACAAAAATCTCGGTTGAAGTAGAATCGCTATATTTTTCTAATTTTCGAGAAAGCGCATCAAATTGTGATTTCTTTAGTATATTTATACTATCAACAAGGGCAGGAATAAAACTTGGTTTTGGAGGGATATCTTGCGAAAAAACGACAAGATTTAACATCATACATATTATGATGATAACTATTTTTTTATATTTTTTGATGATGTTTTGCACGTTATCCTTTTGATATTTCGTCTGATAATTCATTTAAATCATCGGTTTTATATGGAAATAGTTTTTTGAGTTTTTCTCCAACTTTTTCAATGGCTAAAACAAGTCCTTTTGCGTTTTCTTTTTTTGAAAAGTGCTGTATTACTAACTCTTTTTCTTGATTCCAAAAATTAGGTGGAATTAACTGATATATTCCACTATCAGCATAAATAGCAAATTGTTTATTATGAACGTCTATATAAAACAAAACACCATTTCGTTCTTTGGTTTCGTTCATTTTTAAATGCCAAAACACCTCTTTTGCTCTTTCCAAAGGAGGTGTTTTGGTAAATTTTTCAATATGCACACGTATTTCTCCAGAAGTGTTTTTTTCTGCATATTTTATTGCAGCAACTATTTGTTGCTCTTCATGTGCTGTTAAAAAATCTTCTACTTTAGACATTTATTCTTTAGCTCCAAAGTTAAAGTTTACATCAGGTGCTTTATCAGCTCCTTCTGCTGCTTTAAAGTAATCCATACTTGTAAATCCAAACCATCCTGCAAGTACAGAATTCGGAAAGGTTTTAATATGTTTATTATACGGTTCTACTGATTTATTAAAGCGATCTCTAGCAACATTAATACGGTTTTCAGTTCCTTCAATTTGGCTTTGAAGTTCTAAAAAATTTTGATTTGCTTTTAACTCAGGATAACGTTCTACTACAACCATTAATTTTGATAATGCTCCAGACAAACCGCTTTGCGCTTTATTAAATTGTGCCAATTGCTCAGGTGTAATGTTAGTTGGATCAATATTAACTGCTGTTGCTTTTGCTCTTGCTTCTATTACTTCTTTTAACGTTCCTCTTTCAAAATCAGCTGCTCCTTGTACTGTTTTTACTAAATTTCCTATTAAATCATTTCTACGTTGATATGCGTTTTCTACATCTCCCCAAGTTTTGGTTGCCGTTTCTTGTAATCCTACAGCTGTATTGTTAAATCCTACAGCCCATTTAAATATTCCAAAACCGATAACGGCAATTACAATTAATGGTATTAATAATTTTTTCATGATAGTTGGTTTTTAATGTTAATTAATTCTTGTTTTATGTTTTCTAAATTTGATATTATTTCGTGTTTATCCTTTATACCTTCAGGATTTTCTTTCATTTTTTTACGAGCTCCATCCAATGTAAATCCTTTTTCTTTTACAAGATGATATATTAATTTTAAATTTTGAATATCTGACGCTGTAAAAAGACGGTTTCCTTTTTTATTTTTTTTTGGCTTAAGAATTGTAAATTCATTTTCCCAAAAACGAATAAGTGAAGTTTTTACAGCAAAAGCAGTTGCTACTTCTCCTATACTATAATATCGTTTTTCTGGTAAATCTACATGCATTAGTTTCTTATTTCAAGCAGATACGAATATACAAAAAAATATAACAATCACTAATCTAACGATTGTCCTTCTACTTGAGCCGCTTTTTGCATGGCTTCAAATTCTTTTGGAGAAAGGTTTCCGTAATAAAAATTTATTGGATTTATACGTTCTTTTCCTTTATGAATTTCGTAGTGTAAGTGCGGTCCTTCTGACCTTCCTGTACTTCCTACAAAACCAATCAAATCGCCTCTTTTTACACGTTGTCCTTTTCTCACATTATATTTACTCATGTGTGCATACAACGAAATATATCCAAAGCCATGATCTATTCTTACATGCTTTCCAAAGCCTGACGAAGCAGCATCTGCACGAATAACTTTTCCTGGACCAGTTGCGTAAATTGAAGTGCCTGTAGGTGCTGAAAAATCCATTCCATAATGTTTTTTTCGAGTTTTTAAAAAAGGATCTGTTCGCCAACCGTATCCTGAAGCCATGCGTGTTAAATCTTCATTTCGTACAGGTTGAATAGCAGGAATTGCAGCTAATAACTCTTCCTTATTTTCGGCTAATTTTACAATTTCATCTAATGATTTTGATTGAATATACAACTGCTTAGATAGAATATCCATATTTTTAGTAATATCAATAATCATTTCGGAATTATCATAGCCTTCTAAAGATTTATAACGATTTACGCCTCCAAAACCTGCTTTTCGTTGCTCTTCAGGAATAGGACTTAACTCAAAAAAAGTACGATATACATGATTGTCTCTTTCTTGTAAATCTTTTAACACTTTTTCAAACTGTTTTATGCGTTTTTTGTGGATTCCTTCATTTAACTTTACAAACTCCAACTCTCTATCTTTAGCCTTGATGCTGAAGGTTTTAAAGTAATTAGGAAGTATTGCAAATCCTACAAAAATACCTAAGACAAACGTCAAAATCCAAAATAAAATTTTTTTAAATGAGTCTCCTGTTTTTGTTTCTATCTTTTTGTAAGATAGTGTTTCTGAATCGTAATGATATTTAACTTTTGTCATAAATTTAAATATGTTAAATTTGCATTCTTAACGAATTGTTATTTAGTTATAGTATAACAGTCGCTAAAACAACAAATTTACAAAATGTTTCTATTATGACTTAAATCGAACATCATTTTTAGAAATTAATTAACATTTATATGACATCACAAGAGATTAGACAGCACTTTTTAAATTTCTTTAAAAATAAAGAACATAAAATCGTTCCTTCATCACCAATGGTTTTGAAAAACGACCCAACACTTATGTTTACAAATGCAGGTATGGTACCTTTTAAAGAATACTTTTTAGGTCAAAAAAAAGTAACTAATGCTCGTATTGCTGACACGCAAAAATGTCTTCGTGTATCAGGAAAACACAATGATTTAGAAGAAGTTGGTATGGACACTTATCATCATACCATGTTTGAAATGTTAGGAAACTGGAGTTTTGGTGATTATTTTAAAAAAGAAGCAATTGCTTGGGCTTGGGAACTATTAACTGAAGTATATAAAATAGATAAAAATAGTTTGTATGTAACGGTTTTTGAAGGCGATAAAAAAGACAACCTGAAATTTGACCAAGAAGCCTACGACTTATGGAAAGAATTTATTTCTGAAGACAGAATTTTAAACGGAAATAAAAAAGATAATTTTTGGGAAATGGGCGCGCAAGGACCTTGTGGACCTTGCTCTGAAATTCATGTTGATATTCGTTCGGATGAAGAAAAAGCCAAAGTAGATGGTAAAGATTTGGTAAATATGGATCATCCGCAGGTAATTGAAATATGGAACTTAGTTTTTATGGAATTTAATCGTAAGGCTAATGGAACGCTTGAAAAATTACCAAACAAACACGTAGATACTGGAATGGGATTTGAGCGTCTTTGTATGGTTATTCAAGGTGTACAATCTAATTACGATACCGATGTTTTTACACCATTAATTCGCGAAATAGAAACGATTACACAATCTAAATATAACAAAAACGAAAAGACAGATATTGCCATTAGAGTGATTGCAGATCATATTCGTGCTGTTGCTTTTGCTATTGCCGACGGTCAATTACCAAGCAATAATGGTGCAGGATATGTTATTAGAAGAATATTGCGAAGAGCCATTCGTTATGGATTTACATTTTTAGATCAAAAAGAGGCTTTTATTTATCGATTAGTTAATGTTTTGAGTCGTCAAATGAGCAAAACATTCCCAGAAATAAAAGCTCAAAAACAATTAATTGAAAACGTAGTAAAAGAAGAAGAGCAATCATTTTTACGAACTTTAGATCAAGGTTTAAACCTATTAGACGCAATAATTGCCAATAATACAGATGAAAAAATATCAGGAAAAAAAGTATTTCAATTAAAAGATACGTTCGGTTTTCCTGAAGATTTAACTGATTTAATTCTTAGAGAAAACAACTTAACTTACAACGAACAAGAATTTAAAGAAGAACTAGAAAAACAAAAAGAACGTGGACGCCAAGCAACCGCAGTCGAAACCGATGATTGGATTGTATTGTTTGAAGATGATATAGAAGAATTTATCGGTTATGATACCTTGGAAGCAACTGTTAAAATTACGCGTTATCGTAAGGTTTCGTCAAAAAAAGATGGTGAAATGTATCAACTCGTCTTTAACGTTACACCTTTTTATCCTGAAGGAGGAGGACAAGTTGGAGATAAAGGTTATTTGGAGGTAAAAAATGGAGATGCTATTTATATTGTTGACACTAAAAAAGAGAATAACTTAATCATTCACTATACCAAAAATTTACCAAAAAATCCGAATGACACTTTCATAGTCAAAGTGGATGAAAAACAACGATTTAGAACAGAATGCAATCATACTGCAACGCATTTGCTACATCAAGCATTGCGTGCAATTTTAGGTAACCATGTAGAACAAAAAGGAAGTGCTGTACACTCTAAATATTTACGCTTTGATTTTTCTCATTTCGCTAAAATGACTCCTCAAGAACTACAAGAAGTTGAAGATTTTGTAAACGCTAGAATTAGAGGTAAACTGCCGTTAAACGAACATAGAAATATTACTATGAAAAAGGCTCTAGATAATGGAGCAATGGCACTATTTGGCGAAAAATATGGCGATACTGTACGTATGATTGAATTTGGAAAATCTAAAGAATTGTGTGGAGGAACTCATGTACAAAACACAGGAGATATTTGGTACTTTAAAATTACCTCAGAAAGTGCTATTGCCTCAGGAATTAGACGTATTGAAGCCATTACTTCTGATGCTACTAAACACTATTATTCTAATCAAGATAAAGAGTTTTCAAAGGTAAAATCAATTTTAAAAAACACCAATAACCCAATTAAAGCAATTGAACAGTTGCAAGATGAAAACAGCGCTTTGAAAAAGCAACTAGAAAGCTTACTTAAAGACAAGGCTAAAAATTTAAAAGCAACTTTAAAAGCAGAAATTGAAAATATAAATGGTATAAATTTTATTGCTAAAAAAATAGATTTAGAACAAAATAATATTAAAGATTTGGCTTTTGAACTTGGTAATGAAATAGAAAACTTATTCTTTTTTGTAGCAACCTCAACCGCCAAAGACAAAGCAATGCTTACTTGCTATATCGCAAAAAATTTAGTTGAAGAAAAAGGCTTAGACGCAGGAAAAGTAGTGCGAGAATTAGGAAAATTAATTCATGGAGGCGGTGGAGGACAACCATTTTTTGCAACGGCTGGAGGAAAAAATCCTGGTGGAATACCTAAAGTGTTGGAACGTGTAAAAAGTTATATTGAATAGTGGACTTTAGAACGCAAATATTAGTTAAAAACACATCAAAAAACAAAATTGATTACACATCAAAAATACTATTATTAGGTTCTTGTTTTACTGAAAATATTGGCAACAAACTTGATTATTTTAAATTTAAAAACACCATCAATCCTTTTGGAATCTTATTTCATCCAAAGGCGATAGAAAACGAAATATCAAATGCTATAAACCAAAAAAAATACACTGAAAATGATGTGTTTTTTCACAACGAACGTTGGCATTGTTTTGATGTGCATTCTAAGTTGAGCAACTCTTCTAAAGAAGATTTACTGCTGAATTTAAATACAGCAGTAAAAATAGCAAATACACAATTGCACCAATCTACTCATCTAATAATTACATTAGGTACAGCATGGGTTTATCGGTATATTGAAAGTGATAAAATTGTGGCTAATTGCCATAAAATTCCGCAAAAAAAATTTTTAAAAGAAATTCTTTCTGTTGATGAAATTGTTGCTAATTTAGAACGTATTATTTGTTTGATTAAAAGTGTGAATCCTAAAATAGAACTTATCTTTACGGTTTCTCCTATTCGTCATTTAAAAGATGGTTTTATTGAAAACACACAAAGTAAATCGCATTTAAACACTGCAATTCATCAAGTTATTGCATCAAGAAACAATACACATTATTTTCCTTCTTATGAAATAATGATGGATGATTTACGCGATTATCGTTTTTATAAAAATGATATGATTCATCCAAACAAAACGGCTATTGAATATATTTGGAGTCAATTTAAACACACTTGGATTGATGAAAAATCTAATGATTTGATGACGCAAATTGATACTATTCAAAAAGGATTATCTCATAAACCTTTTAATGAAAATTCTATACAACATCAGAAATTTATTGAAAATTTACATTTAAAAATAAATAAATTACAAGATGAATATCAAATTCGTTTTTAATAAAAAAAAGGAGCGATAAATCGCTCCTCCTTTTACAAACTAAACTCTAATTTATTTCGAAACTACTGCAGCAACATTTTGCCAAGCACCTCCATTAATAGCATCTATGCCATGTCTTGTTATATGTTGAAGCGCTTGTCCGGCTCTACCACCACTTCTACAAACTACAATAACTGGTTTTTTGAAGTTTGCTATTTCGTCTAATTTTACAGGAATCAATCCCAATTCTATTCTTGTTGAACCATCAACATGACCTTCGTCCCATTCTGCTTTTGTTCTAACATCTACAACAATTGCTCCTTTATCTAAATACTCTTGTATTTGATCTGAATTACCATTACCACCAAATAAGTTAAAAAATCCCATATTTTATTTTTTTTATTATTAATATTTTTTTTACGTGGCAAATTAAATACATTTTATTAATAATAATTGTAACAATAGTTACAATGATAACTCTTTGTTTTCAATCAATTTTAATCCGTTTTTTATTAATTTTTTATTTGCATTCTGATTTTTAAGATATAGTAACACTTCTTTTTCTAAATCAGAATCAGTATCGAAAATAAGTTCATAAATCTCTAAAGGCAACAACCAATCAGCGGAGAAATCCGTTTTAATTTTTTTAAAAATAACTGCCAACTCAACATAATCAATAGTTACTGACTCTTTAATATCTCTAACTTGCTGATATAAATCAAACAATTGTTTTTCTTTATCAGTATAGTTAATTTTAATAGTTTTTTCTTCTGATACTTTAGAAACATCAACAAATGAAGTTAAAGATGCTGGTCCTGAAAAAGCCGAAATAACTTCTTTACCAACTGCCATATCGTAAATTCCCCATTCTGGATTAAATAACATCTTATCTTTATAAGTTACCGTACAATTTTTAAAGGAAATCAAAATGATTTTTCCTTGTAAATTACGTTGTCCTGTAATAATTTCTCCTTCCACTTTTACTCCTCCTTCAAAAATCAAAGCAATGCGTTTGCCTTCGTACAATTCGTAAGCCTCCAAGTCTCTAGGCGACATATCTTCTATTGACAAGTTGATTCCTTTTAACTTTCCTATAGGACTTCCAAATCCTTCTGCATGATATTCTACTCCATGACTTATTAACTCCTTTTCGCGATATGCTAATGCTGTTTTACCTGTTGTTTGGATATAAATTGGTTTACCATCATTCTCAATAACATTCGTAAATACGCCTGAAATTTGAATTCCTGTACTCAATTCAATCGTACCTATACTTTGAGAGGCTATTAATTGCTTAATACCTTTCAATCCTCCTTTTCTAAGCGACATTGAATTAGCAAATTCGTTTAAAACCATACTTAAATAAGCAAAGTTAGGTGTTACAAACAATTGTGGTTGTGGTTTCGTAATATCAAAACTCACATTAGCAGCCTCAACAGAATATGGTAGTTTTTTTACCTCATCAGTCATACACCATTCACTTTCTCCTATTGATGATAATAAACCTGCACCATATATCTTAGGATCATCTAGTGCGCCAATCAAACCGTATTCAACAGTCCACCAATGCAAATTTCTAATTTTTGCCATTTCTGATGGTTCGCCCATATCAGTTTGAATAAATGCAATTTGTTTTTCGGCTTCATTTATTTCCTTTTCTGATGAATTTGGATTTTCTTTTAATATCGATAATAAGCGTATTGCTTCATACAAATCGTAATCTCTTTTTGATGAAATTGCTTTACTTCCTATTTCTCCAAACCTTCTTAAATACTCAGCATACTCAGGATTTGCTATAATAGGCGCATGTCCTGCTGCTTCATGTATAATGTCAGGTGCTGGCGTATATTCAATATGCTCAATAGTTCGCATATCACTAGCGATTACAAGTACGTTGTATGCCTGAAATTCCATAAATGCATTAGGCGGAATAAAACCATCAACTGAAACCGCAGCCCAACCAATTTCTTTCAAAATTCGGTTCATACCTTCCATCATTGGTATTTTATCTGAAGTAATACCTACTTTATTTAATCCTTCAACATACGATTTATGCGCAACTTTACTTAAATAATCAATATTAATTCGCATCACATAGCGCCATACTGCATGATTTTGCGCTGTATACTCTTTATAAGGTTGTTTTACAATAAACTTATGTAAGTGTTTTGGTAGTTTTCGAGTAACTTTATTAAAATTTATTTGTTCTTCCATGATCTATATTATCCGAAGTAAAAATACAATTATCAATACAATTTTTACTAAATTGAATCATAAAAAATAAAAAACGTGTATATTTATGCTTTAAAAAAATACTAAAACTACAATTATGAGAAGAAGAGGAGGCTTAAAAATACGATTGCTTATTGGCGCAGCAATTATTTTATATTCACTTTTTAAATACTATGCCAATAGTGAAACAAATCAATATACAGGAACAAAACAAAGTATCAGTTTAACACCTAAAGATGAGATTGCTATCGGTTTACGTAGTTTACCATCAATGGCTCAACAATATGGAGGCTTGTATCCAAGCCAAGAAGCGCAAGATTTGGTTGATAAAGTTGGTAATACATTGGTAAACAGCAGTGTTGCTAGAAACACTCCTTATCGATATGATTTTCACTTATTACGTGATCCAAAAACAATTAATGCCTTTGCACTTCCTGGAGGACAGATATTTATAACTTACGCTCTATTTTCAAGGTTAGAAAATGAAGATCAACTAGCAGGAGTTTTAGGACATGAAATTGGTCATGTTGTTGGTCGACATTCAGCAGCACGTATGGCAAAACAAGGCTTAACACAAGGCATTTTATCAGGCATTATGATAGGTGGTGGAGATGGTGGCGCAGGTCAAATGGCTGCCATGATTGCCAATGCTGTAAACATGAAATATGGGCGAAATGACGAACTTGAAAGTGATGATTTGGGCGTGAAATTTATGATTGATGCAGGTTATGAACCAGAACAAATGATTGGTGTGATGCAAATTTTAAAAGCAGCAGCAGGTCCAAACCGTACGCCTGAATTTCAATCAACTCATCCTGATCCTGAAAATAGAATTCAAAAAATTAAAGAAGCTATTAAAAAATACAAAAAGTAAATCTTAGCCTTTACAGTCGCTTAATTAAGCGTTTATCATTAAAAAAACACGATAAACAACTTATCATTTAGTAACTTTGCAGTTATTAAAATCATAACCATGCAAAAAAAGGTAATCTTAATGATACTTGATGGTTGGGGAATGTCTCCTGACCCAACAGTATCAGCAATTGACAATGCAGAAACTCCATTTATAGATTCGTTATACAAAAACTATCCACACGCTACTTTAAGAACAGACGGATTACATGTTGGTCTGCCTGAAGGTCAAATGGGAAATAGTGAAGTTGGACATATGAATTTAGGCGCAGGACGCATAGTTTATCAAGATTTAGCAAAGATAAATTTAGCCGTAGAAAACAATACTTTAAGCAATGAAAAAGTTTTGTCTGACGCTTTTAAATACGCTAAAGAAAACAATAAAAACCTTCATTTTTTAGGATTGGTTAGTGATGGAGGTGTTCATTCACATATTGACCATTTAAAAAGTTTGGTAGATGCTGCTAATGACTATGGAGTCCAAAATTCTTTCATTCACGCCTTTACTGATGGTAGAGATGTAGATCCAAAATCTGGAATAAATTTTATTGCATCAATTGAAAAGCACATTTCTAAAATAAACACAAAATTAGCAACCGTTACTGGTCGTTATTACGCTATGGATCGCGATAAACGTTGGGAACGTGTAAAATTGGTTTATGATTTATTAGTGAATGGTAAAGGGTTAAAAGTGAAAGATATTAATACTGCTATTCAACAAAGTTATGATAATGACATTACGGATGAATTTATAAAACCAATTATTCACACAGATGATAAAAATCAACCAATAACAACCATTAAAGATGGTGATGTCGTAGTCTTTTTTAATTTTAGAACTGATAGAGGTCGTGAGTTAACCGAAATGCTATCTCAAAAAGATTTTGAAGAATACAACACCCAAAAACTCGATTTGTATTATGTAACAATGACTAATTATGATGATTCTTTTAAAGGAATTCATGTTGTTTTTGACAAAGAAAATTTAACCGAAACTTTAGGTGAAATATTGGCTAAAAATCACAAAAAACAAATTAGAATAGCCGAAACAGAAAAATATCCGCATGTTACTTTTTTCTTTTCTGGCGGAAGAGAAGAACCATTTAAAGGAGAAAAAAGAATACTTAGAAACTCACCAAAAGTAGCAACTTATGACTTAAAACCTGAAATGAGTGCCTTTGAATTACGTGATGCTTTAGTACCAGAATTAGAAAAAGGTAAAGTAGATTTTGTTTGTTTAAACTTTGCCAATGGCGATATGGTTGGTCATACAGGAGTGATGAAAGCAGCAATCAAAGCATGTGAAGCAGTTGACATATGTGTTAAAGACGTGATTACATCTGCATTAAAAAATAATTATACAACTATTCTAATTGCCGATCATGGTAACTGTGAAACAATGATAAATCCAGATGGATCACCACATACATCGCACACTACAAATCCAGTTCCAGTTATTTTAATTGATAAGGATTTAAAACAAATAAATAATGGTATTTTAAGTGATATTGCTCCAACTATTTTAAAATTAATGGGAATTGAACAACCAAAAGTAATGACAAGAGAATCGTTGGTGTAAAAAAACAACCTCATTCTTTACAAGTTAAACAACATTAAATCTTATGTCACGCCACTTAATCCGTTAAGCAACACCTATATTGCATCAAAATATGCCTTATCTAAACTTTCTCTATGGTCAGGATGTGCAATTTTCACCAGTTCTTTAACACGTTGTTTAATAGTTTTACCATACAAATTTGCTACTCCATACTCTGTAACAATATATTGAACGTGTGCTCGTGTGGTAACTACACCTGCTCCTGATTTAAGAAATGGTACAATTTTACTAACTCCTTTATGTGTTATTGATGGCATAGCAATTATTGCTTTTCCTCCTTTACTTAATGATGCACCTCGCACAAAATCCATCTGACCTCCAACTCCTGAGTACATTTTTGTACCAATAGAATCAGCACAAATCTGACCTGTAAGGTCTATTTCAACAGCTGAATTTATTGCGATCATTTTAGGATTTTGCCTAATATTTGCTACATCATTTACATAATCTGAAGCACGCATTTCTATAAAAGGGTTATCATCAACATAATCATATAGTTTTTTTGTACCTACCAAAAAAGTTGCCAATGCTCTACCTGCATTTATCCCTTTATAATTATTTGTAATTACATCTTTTAATATTAAATCTATAACTCCATCCGAAAACATTTCGGTATGCAAACCTAAATCTTTGTGATTCCCTAATCGTGATAAGACGGCATTTGGAATATTACCAATTCCCATTTGCAAAGTACTTCTATCATCAATCAATTCAGCAACAAAATCTCCGATTTTATGTTCTATTATTGTTGGCTCTGGCATAAAATGCTCATGAATAGGCGTATCTACATCTACTAAAATATTTAATTCAGAAATATGAATAATTCCTTCTCCATGTACTCTTGGCATCTGCGGATTTACCTGAGCAATTACTTGTTTTGCATTTTCAATAGCTGCGATAGTACCTTCTACAGATACTCCTAATGAACAATAACCATGCTTATCAGGAGGTGAAACCTGAATTAAAGCAACATCTAATGGGATAATATTTCTTTTAAATAAAACAGGTAATTCACTCAAAAAAACAGGTGTATATGACCCATTTCCTGCTTTTAAAGTATGACGAACGTTTTTTCCTATAAAAAATGAATTAACATGAAAACTATTTATATGTTTTGGATCAGCATATGGGGTTTCACCTTCAATATGTAAATGGCAAACCTCAACATTTCTCAATTCTTCATGCCTTTCCGACATGGCATTTATCAATTCTTGTGGCGCTGCAGCTGCGGCTTGTATATATACTCTATCATTTGATTTTATAACCTTTACTGCTTCTGCCGCACTTACTGATTTATACATGATATATTTATTTAAATTTTGATGCAAATTTACAATCAAAAAGCAGTTAAAAAACTGTCAAAAATCATATTTTAAGATTCTTTTAATTTAAAGTATCTTTGTAACTTAAAACTTCGATAAAAAAATCATGATAAAAATAAAAACCTTAGAAGAAATTGAATTAATGCGAGAAAGCGCACTTGTTGTTTCAAGAACTTTAGGAATACTCGCCAAAGAGGTAAAACCTGGAGTTACTACTTTACAATTAGATAAAATTGCCGAAGAATATATACGAAGTCAAGATGCTATTCCTGGTTTTTTAGGACTATATGATTTCCCTAATACACTCTGTATGAGTCCGAATGAACAAGTAGTACATGGTTTTCCAAACAAAATTCCGCTTAAAGAAGGTGACATTATCTCTATAGATTGTGGCGCATTAAAAAACGGTTTTTATGGCGATCACGCGTATACATTTGCCGTTGGAGAAATCGCACCAGAAACGCAGCAATTATTAGATGTAACAAAAGAGAGTTTATACAGAGGAATACGTGAATTTAAAGCAGGAAATCGTGTTGGTGATGTTGGATATGCTATTCAAAATTACTGCGAATCTTTTGGTTATGGAGTTGTGCGCGAATTGGTAGGTCACGGTCTTGGACGCGTAATGCATGAAGATCCAGAAATGCCAAATTATGGAAAACGAGGTAGAGGGAAAAAGTTTAAAAACGGAATGGTTGTAGCCATTGAACCAATGATAAATGCTGGAACACACAAAATAAAACATCATAATGATGGATGGACAATCACAACTCAAGATAAAAAAATGAGCGCCCATTTTGAACACGATGTTGCTATTGTTGACGGTAAACCAGAATTGCTATCTACTTTTAAATATATTTATGATGCTTTGGGAATTGTGAGTGATGAAGAGGATGAGTTTAGAAGACACTAATTGCACGGATTATCACGGATTATTTGAAAGTTAGACACTAATTGCACGGATTATCACGGATTATTTGAAAGTTAGACACTAATTGCA
>CAMZLV010000067.1 GCA_947311835.1 uncultured Lutibacter sp.
ATAAAGCGTATTGCTAAATATTTGAAGTGGTTTTCCTGAGTTATTGATATTTTGATTCTCAATTGTTTCCAGTGCTATTTGATTTGCATCATTTGGTGTTAGTGTTGGAGTTGAGTTTAATTTTATTGATGGAATAAAATTTCCGTTTATTGCAGTTAACTCATTATTTTGATTGAAATGAAAGCGCAATTCAGCATCATAAACAGGAACGTTGTTGTAAACTTGCTTTAAAGTAAGTTTTTTAAATCCATAATTGTCTGTTTTTACTTCGTCAAATTTTAATGAATTTAGAGAGTTTATTTTATAGATTGACTTGTGTTGATTGAGAAATTGATTTGCTTTTTCTTCCAAAGTATTTCCTTGTAAATCTAAAACTTTGTTTGCAGGAAATCTTAAAAATTCAACAGTATTAAAATTCGTATTGATGCTAACAATAGCATCTGTTTGTTCTTTTAAATTTTGAATTGATTGTTGTGTATTTTGAGCTTTTAAAAATATACTTGTTAAAAGTAAAAATACAACTAAAAATTTTGGAGTAGTGTTTCTCATGTGAGGTCTGTTTTATTTTTCGCTAAAATAATGAAAATAAATTAACTAAATGCTAATAAAAAAATACGTATTATTAGAAAATACGTTTGTCAAAAGGAATTAACCTCTTTGACCTAATTCTATAATTTCAAGATTTTTGATATCACTTCCTTCTATTGTAAACCGAAGCATTGTTCTTACGTTATGAAATCCACTTTTTCCAGCTGCTCCAGGATTAAGATGAAGTAAATTTAATTTTTTATCAAATTGTACTTTTAATATATGCGAATGACCACTAATAAATATTTTTGGAGGATTGTTTACGATTATTTCTCGTATTCGAGGGTTATATTTGTTAGGATATCCACCAATATGCGTTATCCAAACATCAACGTTTTCTATTGTAAACCGATTGTCTAACGGAAACTCCATACGTGCATCAGTATTGTCAATATTGCCATAAACGGCTCGTAAGGGTTTCAATTTTTGGATGGTATCGGTAACTTTTAAATCTCCAATATCTCCAGCATGCCATACTTCATCGGCTTGTTTTGCAAATTTTAATATTTGATTATCAATATAACTATGCGTGTCTGAAAGTAATAATATTTTCTTCATTCAATAAAAAAGAGGTTTAAAATACTACCGTATATTTGTAGTTCACAAAAATAAGATTTTAAGTTGAGGTATTTTTTAGAACTTTCATATAATGGTAAAAATTATCACGGTTGGCAAGTACAACCTAACGTCATAACTGTTCAAGAAAAAATAAATGATGGCTTGTCAAAGTTATTAAAATCTTCTATAAATATTATGGGAGCAGGACGTACAGATACTGGAGTACACGCTAAGCAAATGTTTGCGCATTTTGATTTTGATACTATTATAAATGATGTAACGAACCTAAAAGATAAATTAAATTCTTTTTTGCCTGACGATATTGTAATTTATAAAATTTTTGAGGTAAATGAAAAAGCTCATGCACGTTTTCACGCAATAAAGCGAAGTTATGAATACCATATTTTTATGGGTAGAAATCCTTTTTTATTAGATGTAACTTGGCAATTGTATCGCAATAAATTGGATATTAATGCTATGAATGAAGCTGCTGATTTACTCTTAAAACAATCAGACTTTAAATGTTTTTCAAAAACAACAGATGTAAACACCTATATTTGTGATGTGAGTGAAGCATACTGGAAATTAATAGAAAATAATTTGGTTTTTTACATATCTGCTGATAGATTTTTGAGGAATATGGTTCGAGCAGTTGTAGGAACACTATTAGATGTTGGTATGCATAAAATATCAATTACTGATTTTAAAAAGATACTTGCAAGTAGAAATAGGAGCGAAGCAGGTTTTTCAGTGCCTGCAAGAGGACTTTTTTTAACCAAAATAGAATATCCTAAATCAATAGTAAAGGATGAGTAATACAGGAAAAGCATTTGATGTAAAAATATTTAAAAGATTGATGAACTATGCAAGTTTGTATCGTTCGCATTTTTTAATCGCTACTATTTCGGCAATTTTAGTAACCATATTTGCAGTTGCTAGACCTATTCTTTTAAGACAAATAATAGATAATTATTTAGCAACAAAAGATGCTGAAGGATTATTGGATTATATTATATTGATGTTGCTCGTATTAATTGGAGGAGTGCTCACTCGCTTTGTGTTTATTTATACTGCTAACACATTAGGATTTAGTATTATAAAAGATATGCGCATGCAATTGTATAAGCATATGCTCAGTTTTAAAATGGCGTATTTTGACACTTCTTCTGTTGGGCAATTGGTAACAAGAGCCGTGACAGATATTGAGCGAATTGCAGGTTTTTTTGGGCAAGGATTGTTTATGATAACGAGTGATTTGTTATCGATGATAGTTGTTGTAATTGTGATGTTTTGGATGAATTGGCAATTAACATTAATTACGCTAGGAGTAATGCCAATAATTATTTATGCTACAAAATTGTTTCAACTTGCAATGAAAAAATCGTTTAAAGAAATACGCTTGCAAGCAGCAAATTTAAACGGTTTTGTTCAAGAGCGCGTTACAGGAATGAAAATCTTACAACTTTTTAATAGAGAAGATATTGAGTATAAAAATTTTGTAGAAATCAATAGTATGCATAAAAAAGCATGGATAAAAACAGTATTTTATTATTCCGTTTTTTTTCCAGTTGCTGAAGTGCTAACTTCTATTGCTATAGGATTATTAGTTTGGTATGGTGGACTTCAGATAATTGAATCTACAGCCAAAGTTGGCGATATTGTAGCGTTTATAATGATGTCACAAATGCTGTTTAGACCACTGCGTCAAATTGCCGATAAATTTAATACGCTTCAGATGGGTATTGTTGCAGGTGAACGCGTTTTTGAAATATTAGATACTAATGAGCATATTAACGCGAGTGGTACGATAGCAGTTGATAAGTTTGAAGGAAAAATTGTGTTTAACGATGTTCACTTTAGTTATAAAAAAGATGAAGAAGTATTACGCGGAATTTCATTTGAAGTAAATACAGGAGAAACCGTTGCTATTGTTGGTGCTACAGGTGCAGGAAAATCAACAATAATAAATTTGATAAATCGCTTTTATGAAATTAATTCTGGAGAGATATTTATAGATAATAAAAATATACAAGAATATAATTTGACAACTTTGCGAAACCATATAGCAGTAGTTCTACAAGATGTATTTTTATTTTCTGATACGATTTTAAATAATATTATTTTAGACAAAAGTATTTCTTTATCCGAAGTTCAAAATGCAGCCAAAGAAATTGGAATTCATGATTTTATTATGACTTTGCCTAACGGTTATGACTATAACGTAAAAGAAAGAGGTGTAATGCTATCTTCAGGACAGCGACAATTAATAGCGTTTTTAAGAGCTTATATCAGTAAACCAAGTATTTTAATTTTAGATGAAGCAACATCGTCAATAGATTCCTATTCTGAGCAGTTAATTCAAGATGCAACCGATAAAATTACGCAAAATCAAACGTCAATTATTATAGCACATCGATTAACTACCATACAAAAAGCCGATAAAATTATTGTAATGGATAAAGGTTTGATTGTAGAGCAAGGCTCACATCAAGAGTTGCTCAACCAAAAAGGAGTTTATAGCAATTTGTATGAAATGCAGTTTAAGAAGCAGGCGAGTTAGTGATTTTGTTTTTGTTATACCAAATCAATTTTAAGTGTTTCAATAAGTCCAAAAGTATTTTCAAACAATACAAACTCACCATCTTTTATATAGGCTACTTTTCCTGATTCTTCTGAAACAATTAAGCAAAGTGCGTCTGTTTTTTCAGTAATTCCAACTGCTGCTCTATGGCGCAATCCAAAATGAGCAGGAAGTTTTTTGTTTGAAAGTGGTAAAACTACGCGCGTTGCCACAATTTTATTGTCTTTTATTATTGTTGCTCCAACGTGTAGCGGACTGTTTCTAAAAAAGATGCTTTCTAAAATGAATAAACATAACAAGGTGTGCCATATTCATTGGCAATTGTTGTTAGTGATACATCTTCAGCGCAAAGCTGATTATTTTTATACTCAAAAAAGTCCATGATTAATTCTTCTTTCGGTTATGAATGCTG
>CAMZLV010000068.1 GCA_947311835.1 uncultured Lutibacter sp.
ATTCCAATTCCAATTCTTCAGGATCGTGATCATTTTTATTAATTTTAAAATGGCATTTTCTTTCAAACATAAACTCCACCGAGCCAGAAGTTCCTAGGCTGCCATCACATTTATTGAAATAACTTCGCACATCGGCAACCGTACGTTGAGAATTATCGGTAGCCGTTTCAATAATCAGTGCAATACCATGAGGCGCATATCCTTCGTAGACGATTTCCTTGAAATCTTTTTGGTCTTTTCCCGAAGCTTTTTTTATGGCTCGTTCGACATTATCTTTAGGCATGTTTGCAGCTTTTGCGTTTTGAATTACCGTACGTAGTCGCGAGTTGCCAGCAGGATCGGGCCCGCCTTCCTTCACTGCCATGGAAATTTCCTTTCCTATTTTGGTAAATGTTTTGGCCATTTTCGACCAACGCTTCATTTTTCTTGCTTTTCTAAATTCAAATGCTCTTCCCATTTCTATATTTCTGTTTTTAAAACCTTAAGCAAATATAATCAACTCTAAGATTTATTTTTTGTTTTACATTCTTTTTTTTGTGATAATCTTTCCTTTTTTATCATATGCCTTCCACAAACCAACTTGTTTTCCTTTTCTGTACTTACCAGAAATTTTTAATTCTCCGTTTTTGTAATACTCTTTATAACTACCGTGTTTTAAACCATTTTTAAAGAATACTTCTATTTTTAGTGTACCATTTTTATGCTTTGAAGTGTATTTTCGTGCATTTAAATCTGATAAATAGACTTCAGAAATATTAAATATCGTTTCTACATTTATTTTATCATCTTCAATTTTGGGTAGTGTGTTTGAATGTGTAGTTTCAATAATTTTTTTATTTGGCGAATAAAACGCATTGTTTTTTACGATAATTGGATTTACATATTTCACAACCATTTTGCTTTCTAACAAGGTATCATCCGAATTAAATTGCAAACCAATTTGTGGAAAACAGATGATAAAGTCTTTGTTTAGTTGCATCTCTTTTTGTGTTTTTTTATTGACAACACTCATTGTGCTATTGTATAACAGAGGCGTATTTATGTATGTAAATAAACTTGATTTTTTATCAAAATAGTTATTGAAATCTTGAAATTCTTTTGAATTTTTAAGCGTATTTTCTCCAATATAACTACTTATTATGTATTTTAAAGTTGTTGGATGATTACTGAAAATAACATAATCATCTATAATTGTATAGTACGGTTTTTCAATTTTATTTAATAGTTTTCCTAAAAACATATTAAAAAAACCTTTCATTGCTAAGTAGTTTATTGTATGCTCTTTATAGGTAATACTTTTGAATTTTACAGGTGTTTTTTTTCGAATTTGATTTGTGATAAATTCTAAATTTGTAGTTGCTTTTTTAATATCATTCGTTTTAATCACCAACGCAAAATCGTTCTTTATTTCATTTAAAGGTGAGTTTAAATGTGTAAAGGCAATTTCATTACCAATCCAACTTACAAAATGTTGCTTTACATTTATTTTTAAATAATTTTCAACCTTTTCTAAACCGTTTAAATACTTAGTATATTCGGTTTTATCTTCTTTTAAAATGGCTTCAAAATTTTGATAAAAATCAGTAAAATCTGAAAAAGTTAAACTCGTATAAACTGCTGTTTGTGCAGGCAATACTTTAGAAATACTCCTTTTTGAACTCGTATTATTAGCAAGCGCCTTCATATGTGCACTTGCAGTTTCATTTACATTCGTATATCCATTTGCTATAATGGTATTTTTACTATCTAATTTAAAGTCAAAACCTGTGAAAAGTAAATTATCACCAATTGTTTCAATAATATCAAGAGATTTATCAGTAAAACATTTAGCGTATTGGTTTATATATTTATATTGAATATATAACTTAAAAAGTTTACTATTTGATACATTTTTTTGAATTTCTAAGTAATCTAAATCCCTTCCTATTTCAGGTTCTTCTAGTTGATCAATAGATGCTTCAATGAGCGTATGCACATATGATACAATCATTTGATTTTTTAGAAAAGAAATATAGAGTGTTTCTTTCGTTTTTTCATCATATACCTCTACAATTTTATGCGTATGATATACTCGATTACTTATTCTGTAATTGTCTGAAAAAAAGCGACCTATATTATTTTTCAAAACATTTAGTTTTGCAATTTTTTCTAAATCAATGACATACAGAAAACTATATTTTTTAGGTTTGTAAACATGTGCTGAAATTAAAACTTCACGCTTTCCTGTTAAATTGATTATGCTTTTATTCTTTTTGAAAATTGTATCAAGTTTATTTAAACTAGTTGTAAGTTGATTAAAATAATCGTTTTTTTGAAGATGATTCCAAATATCACTTTCACTGACTTCATTCCAACTACCAATTGGATCTTGAGTTTCTAGTATATAAATAGCATCTTTTGGTACTAAATAAATAGATTGAAAACTATCTTTTTGAGTTACAAAAAAAACATAAAATTGCCATAAAAAAAACAGCGACACTAAGGCAGACAAGCCTATTAAAATTCTTTTTTTCATCATTTTAAAATGAATTTTTAGTCTTATACTTGTATGATTCCTAAATTAAATTTCTTCTCAATAGGCGCATTATTTGCAGCTTCAATTCCCATACTCAACCAAGTTCTTGTGTGAAGAGGATCTATTACACCATCTGTCCAAATACGTGCTGCAGCATAGTATGGAGATGTTTGCGTATCATAGCGCTCTTCAATAGTTTTTAAAATTTCTTGTTCTTTTTCTAGCGTTATTATTTCTCCTTGTTTTTTTAGCGATGCGGTTTCTATTTGAAGTAATACTTTTGCTGCTTGTGCGCCGCCCATAACTGCTAATCGAGCACTTGGCCAAGCAACTATCAATCTTGGATCATATGCTTTTCCACACATTGCATAGTTTCCTGCGCCATACGAATTACCAATAACAATTGTAAATTTTGGCACTACAGAATTACTTACGGCATTTACCATTTTGGCGCCATCTTTTATTATTCCACCGTGTTCTGATTTGCTACCAACCATAAAACCTGTAACATCTTGTAAAAAAACTAAGGGTATTTTTTTCTGATTACAATTTGCTATAAATCGTGTTGCTTTATCGGCACTATCCGAATAAATAACACCTCCAAATTGCATTTCTTTTTTGGCGTTTTTAACTACTTTACGTTGATTGGCAATAATTCCAACAGCCCAACCATCTATACGTGCGTATGCGCAAATAATAGTTTTCCCATAATCAGCCTTATATTCTTCAAATTCTGATTTATCTACCAACCTTTTTATGATTTCTTTCAAATCGTATTGATCGGTACGCGTTCTAGGTAAAATTCCGTAAATATCTTGTTCGTTTTCTTTTGGTTTGGCTGCTTTTATACGATTAAATCCTGCTTTTTCAACATCTCCAATTTTACCAACTATATTTTTTATTTTATCTAAAGCATCTTTATCATCTGTTGCCTTATAATCTGTAACGCCACTAATTTCGCAATGCGTAGTAGCTCCTCCAAGTGTTTCATTGTCTATACTTTCACCAATTGCGGCTTTTACAAGATAACTTCCTGCCAAGAAAATACTTCCTGTTTTATCTACAATAATTGCTTCATCACTCATTATTGGTAAGTAAGCACCTCCTGCAACACATGAACCCATAATTGCAGAAATTTGTGTAATTCCCATACTACTCATTATAGCATTATTTCTAAAGATACGCCCAAAATGTTCTTTGTCAGGAAAAATTTCGTCTTGCATTGGTAAATAAACTCCTGCCGAATCAACCAAATAAATAATTGGTAATTTATTTTCAATAGCTATTTCTTGTGCTCTTAAATTCTTTTTTCCTGTTATAGGAAACCATGCTCCTGCTTTTACGGTAGCATCATTGGCAACAACAATACATTGTTTACCTGAAATGTATCCTATCTTTACGACAACGCCTCCTGAAGGACAACCGCCGTGTTCTTGATACATTTGATCACCAGCAAAAGCACCAATTTCAATACTATTAGAATTATTATCGAGCAAATAATCTATCCGCTCTCTTGCAGTCAATTTCCCTTTTGCATGAAGTTTTTCAATGCGTTTTTGACCTCCTCCAAGTTTAACTTTAGCAAATCGCTTGTGTAAATCAGAAACTAAAAGTTTATTGAAATCTTCGTTTTTATTGAAGTTTATATCCATAAATATAATGATAATTTGTAGTAGCTAATGTACAAAAATAAGGATATTAAAAAGGAACTGTTTTTATATTTAATTTGAAATGAAAATTTATGCTTTGTGTGAAGATTTTGATATGATATCACTTAGCTCAAATACTAATATTTACTTCTAAAGTATAGGTTAGTTGCAATAATTTACGATATTTGTATTTCATAAAAAAAAACAATAATTATGTCGATGAATAAAAATACAGTGCTTGCTTGGGCAACATTTATAATGCTTATTATGGGAGTTGTTTTAATTTTATTGGGTGCAAATAGGTATAAAGACGTTGCAGGTTGGGGATTTGCAACTGTAGGAATTGGTTTTTTTGCCATTGCTTGGGTGTTTAATGCTTTAAAAGGAAGAGTATAATGAGTGACGATAAAAAGATAATATTTTCAATGACCAGAGTAAGCAAGACTTATCCTGGAGCAAATAAACCAGTTTTAAAAAATATACATTTAAGTTTTTTTTACGGAGCAAAAATTGGGATTTTAGGACTCAATGGTTCTGGTAAATCTACTTTGATGAAAATTATTGCTGGAATAGAGAAAAACTATCAAGGAGATGTAACCTTTGAAAAAGGTTTAACCGTTGGTTACTTATCACAAGAGCCAGAATTAGACGAATCTAAAACAGTTATTGATATTGTAAAAGAAGGAGCTACTGAAACTGTTGCAGTTTTAGAAGAGTACAATAAGATTAATGATATGTTTGGTTTAGAAGAAGTGTATTCTGATGCCGACAAGATGGAGAAGTTGATGAATAAACAAGCCGAACTGCAAGATAAAATAGATGCATTAGACGCTTGGGAACTTGATACTAAATTAGAAATAGCAATGGATGCGTTACGTACTCCTGAAGGCGATACACCAATAAAAGTACTCTCAGGAGGTGAAAGACGAAGAGTTGCACTATGCAGATTGCTATTACAACAACCAGACGTTTTATTATTAGATGAGCCAACAAACCACTTAGATGCTGAATCAGTACATTGGCTAGAACACCATTTATCACAATATAAAGGAACTGTAATTGCAGTAACGCACGATAGATACTTTTTAGATAATGTAGCAGGATGGATATTAGAGTTAGACCGTGGAGAAGGCATACCTTGGAAAGGAAATTACTCTTCGTGGTTAGACCAAAAATCGAAACGATTAGCACAAGAAGAAAAAACAGAATCTAAACGCAGAAAAACTTTAGAACGTGAGTTAGAATGGGTAAGACAAGGCGCAAAAGGGCGACAATCTAAATCAAAAGCACGTTTGGCTAATTATGACAAACTATTGAGTCAAGACCAAAAACAATTGGAACAAAAACTAGAAATTTATATTCCTAATGGTCCTCGATTAGGTACAAATGTCATCGATGCCGTTGGTGTGTCAAAGGCATTTGGCGATAAATTATTATACGAAGACTTAAATTTCAGTCTTCCTCCAAACGGAATTGTTGGTATTATCGGACCAAATGGTGCTGGAAAAACAACCATTTTTAAAATGATAATGAATCAAGAAACTCCAGATAATGGCGAGTTTAAGGTTGGTGATACTGCTAAAATTGCTTATGTAGACCAATCGCACTCAGATATTGATGCTAATAAGTCTATTTGGGAGAATTTCTCTGAAGGTCAAGACATGATTATGATGGGAGGAAAAATGGTGAATTCTAGGGCGTATTTAAGTCGTTTTAATTTTGCAGGATCTGATCAAAATAAGAAAGTATCAACACTATCAGGAGGAGAGCGAAATAGATTGCATTTAGCAATGACCTTAAAAGAGGAAGGAAATATTTTACTGCTTGATGAACCAACCAATGACTTAGATGTAAACACATTGAGAGCTTTAGAGGAAGGTTTAGAAAACTTTGCAGGTTGTGCTGTTGTTATATCGCATGATAGATGGTTTTTAGATCGTATCTGTACGCATATTCTCGCTTTTGAAGGAAATTCTCAAGTATATTACTTTGAAGGTACTTTTTCAGATTACGAAGAAAATAAAAAGAAACGATTAGGAGGCGATTTAATGCCAAAACGTATTAAGTATAAAAAATTGACACGATAAGGAATATGCGTTTCCTATTGCGAATATAATTTTTTGCGTAATCGACTAAGTTGTACAGTAGTTATTCCTAAATAGGAAGCTATATGTTTTTGTGAGATGAGATTGTCAATTTTAGGAAATCTCTTTCTCAAAGCTATATATCTGTCTGTCGCTGTTAATGTTGCAAATTCGATATCTCTTGTTTCGTTAAGTATTAGTAAATTTTCTAAACTTTTAATATAGGCTAGATTTAAATCAGAGTTTTGATCTGTTAATTTTATAAATTCATTATAATTGCATTTAGCAATTACACAATCGGTCAGACATTCAATATCAAGATGTGAGGGCGTACCTTTAATGAGCGATTCAAATGAAGAAAAAAAAGAATTTTTAAACAATATGTACAAATTTGATTCCTTTACATCTTTAGAAGAATAACTATAGGCACGAACTATCCCTTCTATTAAAAAGTAAAAACACGTAGCTTGCTTTCCTGATTCCTCTAGTTTATGCTTAGCAGAAAATTTATGAGTTTCAATCAAACTTAATAGTTTCTCTTGTGTTTCATTTGTTAGAGGATATGTACCGTAGATTATGTCGATTAAAGTACTCATGTTTTTACTAATTTTTTCTTAATTCTACTCAACTGAACAGTAGTAATAGCTAAGTGATTAGCTATTTGTTTTTGTGATACTAAAATGTTTATTTTGGGATTCTTTTTTAATAATTTAAGGTATCTTTCAGTAGCATTAAGAGTTAGAAAATCAATATTTCTACAAGATACATTCATATAAAACTGCTCTAAATTTTTTCTATGTAATTTACCCACATCCTTATGATTTTTAACAAGTTCCATATAAGCTGCATAATCACACTGAATAACTGTACAATCTGTCAAACTTTCTATTGAATATATTGATGGTTCGTTTCTAATTATTCCATAAAACGGAGCAATAAAATCTGATTCAGTAAAAATTGATTTATTGTATTCATAACCATTAGGGGAAGTTATGTAAGCACGAACTATACCTGTCTTTAAAAAACCTATCTCTGTTGGAATCTCACCAATATCCCAAATTTTTGTTTTAGCAGTATAACTTTTTATTTGAAGTATTTTCCTTAATTCTTCTTCTGAATTTTTAGAAATAGGTGATATCTTATTAAGATATTGAAAAAACTGATCCATAGCATTGGTTAGTTGTTAGAGTTTGCAAATTTACGAAAATATTTGTAAATCAATCAGTTAAAATTACAAATATTTTTTTAAATAATTTTCTGAATTAGCACCTTCCATAAAAAGCAAATCTAAAATACTTAAATTTGAGATAAATCCGTGCTTATTATCAAATACTTGAGTGTATTTTTTTAGTTTATAGTTGGGTTCTTTTTTGGCAATTACAAAATTTCTACAATCAATAATTTCTGTATCAATTTCATACGTTTTAGTTTTAGAAAACTGAATATTTTCTTGTAAACTATCCATAACAAAATTATGGCATTTTAAATTAAAATCTAATAAATAGAGCGTTTTTTCTTCATACAAATTTCTTAAATCATCTATATAAAATTCAAAAAATGGAGAGGAATAGTATGCAGACTCTAATGATTTTAAATGTTGTTTATGCCATGAATTCTTATAATCTATCTTTACATCTTTCGTCTTTTGCTTTCCGTTATGAATTATAGGAATATTTAAAGTCAACTTGCCATTTGCGCCATAGATGTTACAGCGATTTCTATAGGTTTGCTTTTGATAATTATCTTCTACTTCAAATACTATTTTTTCGTTTTTTAATATAGAAACGTATTGAATAATTGGCGCAAAATAGGATGGAATAAATAACAATTTATGATTCTTTGGTCTTCTTTTTAATGAAATTGCTATAAACCAACCATAATGCTACTGCTCCTAAAAAATAGTAGAAGTATGAAACTGGTTTTCCTTCTCCATGAACTGTAGTAAAAAAGCGTTCCCAACGCGGTTTTCCTCCAATTAATCCGCCGTCAAAACTCATCCAAATAAACACTGGTTTACCAACTACATGATCAAAAGGCACATATCCCCAATAACGCGCATCTAATGAATTGTGTCTGTTATCTCCCATTAACCAATAATAATCTTGCTTAAAGGTGTAATTTTTTGTTAACTTACCGTCTATATAAACATTATCGCCATCAAAAGTAACATTTTTGTTGTGTTCATATTCTTCGATAATATGTTTATAAAAAGGAAGTGATTGATGTGTTAACTCCACAGTTTCTCCTTTTTTAGGAATGTAAATTGGACCAAAATTATCTTGACTCCATTGATATTGCTTATTACTTGGAAAAACATCAGTATCATTGGTATGAATAAGTCTTTTTACGGATAAAGTATTTGCTTCTTTTTTTACTTTAGCTACAACTTCTTCTGTCATATTAATACTAAACTTATTAGGTATTTTGCTAATTGACAGTTTATTTAAAAGTTTAGGACTTATTCCTCCTGCCAATTCAACAAATAATGAATCTTCACTTACTTTAGTTACATAAGCATTTCCTGCATTTTTGGAAAACAACTTTTGAACACGCGAATCAATCCAATATTCTTTTTTGATTTTATAATGATTTTTACGTTCATTTTTAGCCAAGTACTTAGGGAAATTTTGACTATTAAATGGTTTTTTTCCAGTATAGGTGTAGTAAAATTGTGGTTTTGCTCTATCAGGCATGATAGATTTTTTCCCGTTTATATATATATCACCATTAATTATTTGCAGTGAATCTCCTGCAATGGCTACACATCGTTTTACGTAATTTGTTTTTTTGTCAATCGGTTTATACGTATATTTTCCTGAGTGATCTCCCCACATTGTCTTAAGCGTATCGGCAGGCCAATTGAAAACTACTATTTCATTTCGCTTAATTTTCTGTAGTCCTGGAAGTCGAAAATAAGGTAGTTGTGGTTTTTTTAAATATGAACCCAAGCCTGAATAAGGAATTGAATCGTGAACCATTGGCAAAGCAATTGGTGTCATTGGTACTCTTGCTCCATAATGGAATTTACTTACAAATAAAAAATCGCCAATTAACAATGATTTTTCTAATGATGAAGTAGGTATCATATAAGGACGCATAACGTATGTATGCACCAATGTTGCTGCTATTATTGCAAATGCCACTGAACTTATCCATTCTCCTAATATACTGTTTGGTTTTAAACTTCTATCTTCTCTATACTGAACGTCTGTTGCATAATTAATATAGTATATGTAAAATCCAAAGGTTAGTAGTACCAACGCACTATCTAATCTCGATTTTTTACCAAAACTACGTATCGTTTCTATCCAAATAATAGGAAACATCAATAAATTTACAACAGGAATAAATAATAAGATCGTCCACCATATTGGTCTGTTGATAATTTTCATTAACACTATCGCATTATAAACTGGCATTAGTGCTTCCCATGCTTTTCTACCTGCTTTTTTATATAGTTTCCAAGTTCCGAAAAAGTGAATTACTTGAATAATCAAGAAGAAAATAAACCATTGAAGTAGTGTCATAATTATTTTGTTTTGTATGCTATCTGATTACAAAGTAATCACATTATTATAGTATTTTATTAATCTTTAACCAATATTTAACACATCTTTCATTGTGTAAACACCTTTTTTGTTAACTAGCCATTCGGCAGCAATCACAGCTCCTAAAGCAAATCCTTCTCTATTATGCGCTGTGTGATTTATATTTATAGTATCTATGGAAGATGTATAACTAACCGTGTGTGTGCCAGAAACATTTTCAATTCTTTTTGCTGTGATTGGTATTTCATCATCTGAAAAATCTTTATCTAATATCCACGTTTTTTTTGTGCTATTTGTTATAATTCCTTCTGCTAAAGTGATGGCTGTACCACTTGGCGCATCTAATTTTTGCAGATGGTGAATTTCTTCTATTGCTATCGTATAATCGTTGAGATTTACCATCATTTTTGCCAATTGATTATTAAGTTCAAAAAAAATATTTACACCCAAACTAAAATTGGTTGCAGAAATAAAAGCACCGTTTTTTTGGTTACACAATTTTACGGCTTCTTCGTATTTATCAAGCCATCCTGTTGTTCCTGAAACAATCGGTACATTATTATTAATACAGTCACTAATATTTTTAAAAGCCACTGATGGAATACTAAAATCAATGGCAATATCGGCAATTGAAATATCGTAATTTGGCGTATCAGCATCTATTTTTAGCACAATTTCATGACCTCTTTTTACTGCAATGTTTTCAATTGCCTTTCCCATTTTCCCGTATCCTAATAAGGCAATTTTCATTTGCTAAAAATTATATGAAATTGAAACTCCAGTAGTTACTTGATTTGTTATAGGATCAATAATAAAATTAGGGTTAAAAGAGAGATTGTCATTGGTGTTTAGTTGCATTAAATGCGCATCAACACTTGCTTCTACTACCTGTAAAACATACAACCCAATTGTGATAAATAGCGATAAATCACGATCTTCTTTATAGCGTGTTTGCGCTCTAATCAAAGCTTCTTCATTTAATGAAATATTACCATTAATACCATCAAATTCGTACGGTTTATTCGCTTTCATCAATTTAAAAGCATTTCGAAAACGATTGTATTGTTGGTTGTTGTAGATATAAAATCCTGTTGATGTTCCTAAAACTCCATATACAATTGGAATTTTCCAGTATTTTTTATTGTACGCTTGCCCAAGTCCTGGTAAAATTGCTGAATAAAACGCTGCTGTAGATGGCGCAAGTGGATTTACTTCTTCTTCTACCGTTTCTATAGCATCACTAATTATTAATTCTTCTTTTTGAGAAAAAGAAATAAATGTATTAAAACATACAAATAGGACAAGAATGTAAATTTTAGATACGCTCACAGCAGTTTTCTTATTGTAATAATTTTTTAATTCGCATTAAATCTTCTTCAGAAGTAAAAGGTATAATTATTTGCCCTTTGTTTTTTCCTGATGTTTTAATACTCACCTTTGCATTAAGTATATCTTCTAATTCTTTGGCGCTATTTGTAATGTATTCAGGAACAGTTTGTTTCGTTTTCTCTTTTGACGGAGCAACATCTTTTTTTAAATTTTTTACAAAATCTTCAGTTTGTCTTACTGATAACTTTTCTCTAATAATTTTCTCATAAACACTTATTTGTTCCTCAGTGTTTTCTATGTTTATAAGTGCTCTACCGTGTCCCATAGAAATAAATCTATCACGCATTCCTGTTTGAATAATTGGATCTAATTTTAACAGACGTAGATAGTTTGTGATTGTAGATCGTTTTTTACCAACACGTGTACTCATTTCTTCCTGAGTTAAGTTGATTTCGTCAATTAATCTTTGATAAGATAATGCTACTTCTATTGGATCTAAATCTTTACGTTGTATGTTTTCAACCAATGCCATTTCTAGCATTTCTTGATCATTCGCTATTCTTATATATGCTGGAATAGTTTTATTTCCTATTAATTTAGACGCTCTAAATCTACGTTCACCTGATACTAATTGGAATTTAGAATTACTTATTTTACGAACAGTAATTGGTTGTATAACTCCAAGTTCTTTTATTGATATTGATAACTCTTTTAGTGCTTCTTCATCAAAATATGTTCTTGGTTGATATGGATTGGCTTCTATTAATGCAATTTCAAGATCAATGATACTACCTACTAATTTATCAGTAGTAGGCTCTTTTAATAAAGCCGATAAGCCTCTTCCTAACGCTTGTTTTTTAGTTGCTTTTGCCATTATTTACTATTCTTTTTAAGAATTTCATTTGCTAAATTAATATAATTTTCTGCACCTTTACTTGTTGCATCATATTTTATAATGCTTTCGCCATAGCTTGGCGCTTCACTTAATCGTACATTTCGTTGGATAACGGTTTTAAAAACCATGTTTTCAAAATGTTTTTTAACCTCATCAACTACTTGATTAGAAAGTCGTAAACGCGAATCGTACATCGTTAATAACAATCCTTCAATATCTAAATTTGGGTTGTGTATATTTTGAACTCCTTTGACAGTATTTAGTAATTTACCTAACCCTTCAAGAGCAAAATATTCACATTGAATTGGAATAATTACCGCATCTGCAGCAACTAATGAATTTAAAGTAATCAGCCCTAATGATGGCGCACAATCTATTAAAATATAATCATAATCATCTTTAATGTCTTCAATCGCTTTTTTGAGCATATGCTCACGATTTTCTTTATCAACCAACTCAATTTCAATAGCCACTAAGTCTATATGTGATGGTATTAAATCAACATTAGGAGAGTTTGTAGATATAATGGTTTCCTTTGCATTAATTGAATGCTCTAACAATTGGTAAGTTCCTGTTGTTACACTTTCTACGTCTATTCCTAATCCTGATGTTGCGTTTGCTTGCGGATCGGCATCAATAAGTAATACTTTTTGTTCTAAAACACCTAATGATGCTGCTAAGTTTACACTTGTTGTAGTTTTACCTACACCGCCTTTCTGATTTGCAATTGCAATGATTTTTCCCATTTTTCTTTGAAGTTATTAAGATGTAAAAATACAATTAATTATCAGTTTTAAAAAAAAGAAGTTGCAATTAAACAACTTCCTTTTTTTAAACAACTATAAATTAGGCTTTTTCGGGAATATTTTTTAACGTTTCTAATAAATACTTCCAATACTTTTGAGTAGAACTAATACTTGCTCTTTCGTCTGGCGAGTGCGCTCCTTTGATTGTAGGTCCAAATGAAATCATATCCATTTCAGGATAGTTTGTACCTAAAATTCCACATTCAAGTCCTGCATGACATGCTAGAATATTCGGTTTTTCATTAAATAAGTCTTCATACAACCCTTTCATTACTTTTAAAATCGCTGAATTTGGGTTTGGTTTCCATCCAGGATAAGAACCTCCAAATTCAACATCAAAACCACCTAAATCAAAAGTAGATTTTAATGTAAATGCCATATCCCATTTTCCTGATTCAACAGATGAACGTGTCAAACAACCAATCTTTATATTTCCATCTTTTACAATGATTCTTGCAATATTATTCGATGTTTCTACTAAATCTTCAATGTCAGGGCTCATTCTAAAAACACCGTTATGCGTTGCATAAATCGTTTTAATTAAATTATTAGTATCTTTTGATGAAAGAACCGATTTTGGTGCATCTACATCAGTAAATGTAATTTCTAAATCTTTTTCTAAAGTCGCATATTCGTTTTTGATTTCAGTTACAATTTTGTCAAAAGCCGTTTTAAAATCTGAAGTATTTTGAGTTACAATAATAGCATTACTTTCTCTTGGAATTGCGTTTCGTAAACTTCCACCATCTATCTCTGCAATTTGAATATAATCAGCAGTTGCATACATAATTCTATTCATCATTTTATTGGCATTACCCAATCCTTTGATAATATCCATTCCTGAATGTCCTCCTTGCAAACCTTTTACTGTAATTTTATATGCAGTAGCATCAGTAGGAATTGTTTGTTGCTCATATTTTTTAGTAGCAGTTACATCAACTCCTCCTGCACAACCTACTCCAATTTCATCATCATCTTCGGTATCTAAATTTAGTAGAATTTCACCTGTTAAATATCCTGCTTGTAAACCAATTGCTCCTGTCATTCCTGTTTCTTCATCAATCGTAAATAAGGCTTCTATTGCAGGATGTGGTATGTCAGTTGATTCTAAAATACTCATAATTGAAGCAACTCCAAGACCGTTGTCTGCGCCTAAAGTTGTTCCTTCTGCACGAACCCAATCTCCATCTACATACATTTTGATTCCTTCTGTATCAAAATCAAAATTAGTGTCATTATTCTTTTGATGTACCATATCTAAATGGCTTTGCAACACAATGGTTTTACGATTTTCCATTCCTTTGGTTGCAGGCTTTTTGATAATTACATTTTGTACTGGATCAATTACAGTTTCTAATCCTAATTTTTTACCAAATTCAACCATAAATGCAATCACACGTTCTTCTTTTTTAGATGCGCGCGGCACTGCGTTTAAATCTGCAAAATTATTCCAAACTCTTTTTGGTTCAAGGTTTCTTATCGCTTCACTCATTTTTTTGTAAAATTAAATTTTGTTGAGCAAAGATACTCATTCGTTATTCAAATTTCGTATTTCGTAATTTAAAATTTTATTAAAATTATCGAACAAAACAATTAAGCGCGCTTCTACTTCAAAAAAATGTTAGTTATTATTTGTGAAATTTATATCAAAAAAAATAAATCAAAAGTGATTTTGTCTAATGAATTATCAAATCCAACGTTTTAATTCTTTGGATTTTATTGGTAGTTGTTTTAATAAATTTATCAATAAAATAGATTTCTTTCGGAATTTCATATTTTGAAAGCGAAAGATTATTCGCCTGATTTTTAATGCTATTTTTTAACTGTTCGATTGCAACAGAACCTGAGTTTCTCTCTACAACCAACACTAGTTTTTCTCCTAAAACCTCATCTTTAATTCCTGCTACAAAAAAAGGTCCTTCAATAATCACTGCTAACTTCTTTTCTATTTGCTCAGGAATTAATTTTATTCCTCCAGAATTAATAATATTGTCATATCGTCCGAGCCATTGAAATTCTGTATCAGATATCAAATCTACCAAATCATTGGTAACAAGTTTATTTTTAGCAACTTTTGGCGCGTCAATAAC